>NZ_CEXQWX010000164.1:0-13224 GCF_982718395.1 Carboxylicivirga sp. | reverse complement strand
CTTCAAATTCTGCTGGTGGATACTCTTTGGTTTTTATAACAGTTACCAAAACACTGACTAATAAAAGAGATCCTCCAACATAAAAAGACCATATGACTGAGGGTGCAACTTTACCAGCCTCAGGAACATTACTGACACCCAGCAATGGCAAAATAAATGGTAGTGCAGAGCCAATAACAGCTCCTGCATTAATTAAGAAGCTTTGTACGGAATAACCCAGATTTCGCTGTTCTTCTGGAGTCATATCTGCCACCAGTGCTCGAAATGGCTGAAAAGTTACATTAAATGAACCATCCATCAGAGCAAGCATCGCAACTCCGAAAAACAATACACTTGCACCTCCGGCCTTTACGACCATAGGAGCATTAGGCATAAAGAACATTGCAATCATTGAAACAATAGCACCTCCAAGGATGTATGGTGAACGTCGACCAATCCTTGTCCAGGTTTTATCGCTGGCTGCACCAACAACTGGTTGAACAATCAATCCCATAATAGGTGCAACTAACCAGAAAAAAGAGAGGTTATGTGGATCAGCACCAAGACTGGTTAATATTCGGCTTGCATTGGCATTTTGTAATGCAAAACCAAACTGAACACCTAAAAAGCCAAAGCTTAGGTTCCAAATTTGCCAAAACGATAACTTTGGTAATTGTTTCATAATTACTTGAAATTTAGTTGCGAACATCAATCAGTAAAAGACATTGTTTTGAAATAACATCAAAACCGAATCAATCACAATTGAGATTCTCTTAAATAATAGTGGTACAATAAACACCTCGTACTTATATGGTGAATATAAGCATTAATAAAAAGGTATTAACAGGTAAGTATCTTTTCAATCAATTCCACAACAAACTTAAGGTAAAATTAACAACAATACTAGTTGTTTTTGTTGCGGTGATTTGTTGCATTGTCAATGTAATCAGTGCTTTTACCTATTGCAAACGTTTGCGAAACGGCTTGAACATTCTTTCTTTTTTCATAAATTTTTTGAGTAATAGTTTATGCAAACGTTTTCGAAAGCTCGAAATGAGATGTGTGAGGTGATAAGTGGCTGATAATTAATTTATTTTGTTATTGTCGAGTTTAAGGAGATAAGCTTTACAAATCAGAGATAACTAAAATTGTTTGCCCAATTGTGAAGATGTTCGCTCAACTAACTCAGGAGTAAAGATCTTTGTTTCGTATTCTTCATCTTCAACCGTATTTTCAATATGGCCAATTAGCAGTCGCATAGCAGCCTGACCAATGTCGTAGCCTTTTTGTTCAACAGTAGTTAAAGGGGGATAAGCAATATTAGCATTTGGTCCATCACCAAAGCCTGCTACAGCAATATCTTTTGGGATGTTATAACCATTCCGTTGCAGGACTTGCATAGCAGCAATAGCAGTACTGTCGTTTACTGCAAAAATACCGTCGATTTCTGGTGCTAAACGAATAATGTCATCCGCCTTGGCAAATACTGTTTCACGGGTATCGCATTTTATAATAAGGCTTTCATCACAATTCAATTTGTTTTCCTTTAAAGCGCTGCAATAGCCTTCTTTTCGGTTCTTACCAATCAGTAAGTGTTGTGGTGCTGCCAGATGCATAATTTTTTTACACCCTTTTTTAATTAAGTGTCTTGTAGCAATTCTCGCACCCTCAAAATCATCAGCAATGACTCTATCTGAACTAATTTGTTCACAAATTCGATCAAAGAAAACAACCGGAACCCCATTTTCTCTTAAGTTTTCAAAATGAGTGAATTCATGTGTGTTTTTGCTCATCGATACCAGAATGCCGTCTACCCTGTTATCAACAAGGGCTTGCAAATCAATTACCTCGCGTTGGTAGTTTTCGTTGGTTTGGCAAATGATAGCATTATATCCACGACCATAAGCTACATCTTCAATCCCACTGATTACTGAAGAGAAGAAATGATGAACAATTTCCGGGATTACAATTCCAATAGTATTGGTTTTACTACTTCGCAAACTTAAAGCCAAGGCATTAGGACGATAATTAACTTTTTCAGCAAAGGTTTGAACTAACTGTTTGGTTTTAGGGCTGATATCAGGATGGTCTTTTAAAGCACGGGATACAGTTGATGGAGAAATTCCTAATATTCTTGCTATATCTTTAATAGTGATTGGTTGTGACTTCATAGTAAACGATGGACTTGTTGTTGCTGATAAAAATTAAATATAGTAAAAACAGATTAATATCAGTCAAATTTCAAATTCAGATAAAAGGAGGAAAATGTTAAAAACATGTTATACAACACCTGATTTTAGTGCAAACGACATCGCAAACGACACCGCAAACGATTGCAGTGTTTTTTTCTGCAAAAATGTGTATTTGAGTGTTAATTAGTGTTTACAAATCATCTAAAATTGCATATGTTTGTATCGGTCATAGTGGTCAATTAAGCATTGTTTTAAAGGTATTAACAGACACTCTTCTCAATTATTCCACAAAATGAAAATCCTTTAAAACGGATAACGAATGTTTAATTAGGAATGCAATTACACTTCAGTGAGTGTGATTTGTTCCAAATGATAAATAAAATTGTTTTATCAACACATGAAAATCTAGTTTTTATGAAAAGACAGTCAAATCTTTTTAAGTTACTGTTTATGCTTGTTGCCCTCTTTAGCTTTACAGCTATAAATGCGCAACAAATGACAGTGTCAGGTACGGTAACAGATGCTACAGATGGTATGCCATTACCTGGTGTAACCGTAGCAGTAAAAGGTACCACACAAGGTACAATTACTACACCTGATGGACAATATTCAATTAACGTGGAAAGTGGGCAAACAATAGTTTTCTCATTTATTGGTTATAAATCTCAAGAGGTTGTAGCAGCTAGTACTACAGTAAATATCGCATTGGAAGAAGATGTGATTGGAATGGAAGAAGTAGTGGTTATTGGTTATGGTACTACTAAGAAGAAGGACTTGACCGGTTCAATCGCGACAGTTTCGGCAGACGATTTTAATCAAGGAGCTATAAACTCGCCTCAACAATTAATGAACGGTAAAGTCGCCGGTGTACAAATTGTAGACGGTGGTGGTGCTCCAGGAGCAAAGTCTACAATCAGAATACGTGGTGGATCTTCTCTTAGTGCAAATAATGATCCATTAATTATTATTGACGGCGTACCAATTGATAATAGTGACGTGTCAGGTATGCGTAATCCTTTAAATGTTGTTAACCCTAGTGATATCGAAACATTTACTGTATTAAAAGACGCTTCTGCCACAGCCATTTATGGTTCACGCGCTTCAAATGGTGTTATCATTATTACAACTAAAAAGGGAACAAAGCCTGGTTTAAATGTAGATTATTCAGGTAATGTATCAGTTGCTACAAAAACTAATACAGTTGATGTTCTAGGAGCCGAGCAATATACAAATGTTTTAAATGAGCAATTTCCTGGAAGCGTAGACCTACTAGGTAATACAAATACTGACTGGCAGGATGAGATCTACCGCGCAGCTGTTAGTACTGATCAAAACATAGCTTTGTCAGGTATGTTTAATGATATTGTTCCTTATCGCGCTTCAATTGGATACAACAATGCAAATGGTATTTTGGATGAGTCAAATATGACGCGTACAACGGCTTCATTAAATGTGAACCCTTCATTGTTTGATGATCATTTAAGAATTAATATTTCTGCTAAAGGGATGTTCATTAAAAATAATTTTTCAAACGAAGATGCTATTGGAAATTCTATTTCGATGGACCCAACTCAACCTATATATGCAAATGGATATGATGCATTTGGAGGATATTTTGCATGGACAAGGCCGCCACATGATCCAACAGGTGTGCCAAATGGTAATGCACCTGATAATGCGCGCGCGTTGATTGGCCAAAGAACTGATAAATCAACTGTTAACCGTTTTGTTGGTAATGCACAGTTTTATTATAACTTTCACTTCTTACCAGAGTTAAGAGCTAACTTGAATGTTGGTCTTGATATGTTAAAAGGTGAGGATGATGGAGGTAAACAAACATTTGCCGGTGCAGCCTGGGATACCGATGCCTATTTAAGAGGCGGAGCTTATGAACATTACACACAGAAGAAAGAGAATAAATTATTGGATTTCTATTTGCAGTATACAAAGGATCTTAGCCAAATTAATTCTCGATTTGATGTAATGGGAGGATATTCTTGGCAACACTTCTGGGCTGAAAATGAAACTGGTAGCTGGTTTAATCAGCCTAATGAAGATGGTGATTTTGTTAGGGATCCTGAAAGATTAGAAAGGAATGAAAATTACCTGGTATCATTCTTTGGTCGTTTGAACTATGTATTTGCAGAGAAGTATTATCTAACATTTACACTTCGTAATGATGGTTCATCTCGCTTCTCAGACGATAATCGCTGGGGTTTATTCCCATCTGTTGCCTTAGCCTGGAATATGAAAGAGGAGTCATTCCTGAGTAACAGTAATGTAGTATCAACATTGAAGATGAAGTTGGGTTATGGTGTTACTGGTCAGCAGGATATAGGTAGTGATTATGGTTATTTTGGTACTTATAAAACAGGACAGCCGACTGCTTCATATGTATATATAGATCCTGCAACAGGAGCTTATACAAGAGTACCGATTACCACTAATCGACCTAATGGTTATGATGAGAACCTAAAATGGGAAGAGACAACAACATACAATGTTGGTTTTGATTATGGATTCCTGAATAATAAGATCTATGGTACTCTTGATGTTTATCTAAGAGAGACAGAGGATCTGTTGAATGAAATTCCAGTTCCTGCAGGTTCGAACCTTACCAACCAATTATTTACAAATGTTGGTAATATGGAAAACAAAGGTTTTGAATTTGCTGTAAATGGTGTTGCAATCGAAAATTCAGACTGGAATTGGACAATTGGCGCTAACTTGACATACAATGAAAATGAGATAACCAAGTTGACACAAGTAGATGATCCTAGTTATATTGGGGTTGAGCACGAAGGAATTTCTGGTGGTACAGGTAATACGATTAAGATTCACCGGGTAGGAAATCCAGCAGGATCATTCTATGTGTATAAACAAATATATGATGTGAATGGTAGTCCAATTGAAGGGTTGTATGAAGATACAAATGGAGATGGAGTATTTGATCCAAGTGATAAGTACGTTGCAGGAAATGCTGCTCCTAAAGTGATGATCGGCCTTAATTCAACACTTAATTATAAGGATTGGGACTTTTCATTCTCGGGACGGGCCAACCTTGGTATGGACGTATACAATAACGTAGCATCAAACAATGGATACTATAATCATATGCAGGTTAGTGGAGAGTATTTATTCAATGTTCATAAAGATGTTCTATTCACTAACTTTAAAGAAGCTCAACTTCACTCTGATTACTATGTTCAGGATGCATCATTCTTTAGGATGGATAACATGACCTTAGGGTATCGTTTAAAAACCAACTGGGCAAATAACATTCGTGTTTATGCAAGTGTAAATAATGTGTTTGTTATTACTGATTATGAAGGACTAGACCCTGAAGTTGATAATGGGGTTGATAATAATCTTTATCCACGTCCAAGAACTTATCTGTTAGGTGTAAATATTTCATTTTAAAAAGCTAAGAAGATGAAGAAATTAATAATATATAATTTAGCTGTTGCGCTTATTGTTGCATTAGGATTTAGTGCTTGTGTTAATGATCTTGACGTTACACCTATCGATCCTAATCTGGACACAGCTGATAAAGTTTATGACTCAGAAGAGGCATTTCTTGAAGTGTTAACTAAAATCTATGCAGGTTTTGCCGTTTCAGGACAACAAGGTCCTGCTGGAGATGGAGACTTAGGTGGTTTTGATGAAGGTCACAGTCAGTACTGGAGAGGGTATTTTGTAAGTCAGGAATTACCAACTGATGAAGCTGTTAATGGATGGGGCGACCCGAACTTACCACAAGTAAGCCAGATGTTATGGAGTTCTGATAACGATTATATCCGTTCATTCTATTACCGTGCAATTTACCAGGTGTCATTAGCTAATGAGTTTATTCGTCAGGCCAATAACTATGGAAAAGAGGAATATACAAAGTTGTCACAGTATAAGGCAGAAGCACGCTTTTTACGCGCACTGTCATACTGGCATGCTCTTGACTTATTTGGTAACCGCATTCCTTTTACGACAGAGAATGATGCTGTTGGTTCGGCGCTGCCAATGCCTGCAGGTGAAAATGTAAGAGGTCCGGAAGTATTTAATTACATTGAAAGTGAATTATTAGCTATTGTAGGTGATGCAGAAGATAAATCAGAAGTATTGTTAGATCCTCGTCAAGGATATATAGGACAAGCTGATAAAGGTGCTGCATGGATGCTTCTAACTAAACTTTACTTAAACCATGCTGTTTATTTAGGATCAGAGAGTAGTTCATATTACCAGAGTGCTCGTGAATACGTTAATAAGGTTATTGGAGCAGGTTATAGTTTAATGACAGACGCTGATGCTGTTGCTGGTGATGCATACTCACCATATCAGTACTTATTCTTAGCAGATAACTACAAGTGTGATAAGGAAATTATTTACTCAATAAATTATGATGGTGATAGAACCAGAACATATGGTGGTGGTACTTATCTTTTATGTGCTAGTATTGGAGGAAGTATGTCGGCCGCTGACGCTGGTGTAGCTAATGGCTGGGGTGGTAACAGAACAACTAAAGCATTGGTAAATAAATTTGAAGCTGGCGATATCCGTGCATTATGGCATACTGATGGTCAGAACCTGGAAATTGAAGATCAAAGTAAATTTACTGATGGTTATGGTGTTACTAAGTTTAGAAACAGAACTCGCGATAATGGTTTTGGAAGCAACGAAGGTAAGACCGATTGGGTTGACTTCAATATTCCAGTATTCCGTTTAGCAGATGCTTACTTAATGGCTGCCGAAATTGATATTCGTTTAGACGGAACAGTATCTGGAGCAAACTACAACTATGTTAAAGAGATTACTGATCGTGCTGGAGCAACCATTCCTCCTGGTATTGATTTAAATTGGTTGTTAGATGAAAGAGCTCGTGAGCTATATTGGGAGTGTCATCGTCGTACTGACCTGGTACGTTTTGGTAAATTTACTAAAGGATATAACTGGCCACTTAAAGGTAACGCGTTGGAAGGTATGGATATGGATGACAAGTATAACTTGATGGCTATTCCTAATACTGATATTGTAGCTAATCCAAATTTAAAGCAAAATCCTGGTTACTAATGTGAAACATTGTTTCATTAAATCTGATAACAAATGAAAAAATTAAATATATTCTTAATGATTCTGGGGATTCTATTTGTGAGTTCTTGTTCTGAAGATGACAAGATCACATATAACCCAGACAATGTTGATGCACCTTTAATGGTTAGTCCATCCGATGACGATATGGACTTTACAAAGGAAGATGCTGATGAGTTGGTCACGTTTAGTTGGAGCAAAGCGGATGTCGGCTTTAATGCGGCAACTAATTATGATGTTGAATTCTCAATTGATAATACTTTCGAAGAGGCTAAAAGATTAGTTTCAACTGGTACGGAGGAAGTTGATGTTAAAGTTAGTGAGATTAATAACTTATTAATTTCATTGGGTTATGCCCCAGCAGAATCAGGTCAACTATTTGTGCGTGTTGTGGCTTCAATTAATGATAATGTTGATCCGATTATTTCTGCAACAAAAGAATATACAGTTGTAGCCTATGAAACATTGATAGATTATCCAATGATCTATGTTCCTGGAGCATACCAGGGATGGAGTCCTGGAGCTGAGAATGGTCGTCTGTTTTCATATGAATTTAATGATATTTATGAAGGTATCATCCGAATTACTGAAACAGTTGATAATAATGGAGAGTTTAAAATTACTGAAGGACCAAACTGGGATGTTAACTATGGTGGAGTTCTAGTTCAGGCAGGTGATAACTATTCAGGAACACTTGATGGAGCTGCAGGTAATATGATGGTTACTCCTGGAACATATAAGTTTACAGTTAATATGGCGGACAAGACAATTGAACTTGAGAAAACTGATGATTGGGGAATCATTGGTGGAGCTGTACCTCCATATGACTGGTCTGTTGATGTAGATTTATTCTATAATGGACAAAGACAAATGTGGGAAATCACAACTGATTTTGGTGAAGGTGATTTTAAGTTCAGAGCTAATGATGGTTGGGATTTCAACCTGGGAAGTAATGATGCTGATGGTACACTACAAAGTGGTGGATCTAATATTCCTCTTCCTGGTGCAGGTAACTATACCATTAGAATGAATCCTGATCAGCTTGTTTATTCAGTTCAAGAGAATTAAGGATTAACCAATTAATAAAAGTAAAAGCCGCCCATTGTGGCGGCTTTTTTTAAACCTCTTTACCATGAAACACACTTACCTCAACATTATAGTTGTCTTACTATTAACAGCCTGTCAAATGAAGGTTGATAATGGTACTTCTGATATTTCCAATCCACCTGAATGGGCCAAAGATGTTGTCTGGTATCAAATTTTCGTTGAACGCTTCAATAATGGTGATCCAAATAATGATCCTACACCAGAAACGATGTATGCTGCGTCTAATTTTATTCCGACACCTGATGATTGGACTATTACACCATGGACCTCTGATTGGTACAAGGAAGAGGATTGGGCCAAAAATACTGGACAGAACTTTTATTCAAACCTGCAGTTACGTCGCTATGGAGGTGACTTGCAAGGTGTGATTGATAAACTTGATTATCTAAAAGAACTAGGAATTACAGCATTGTATTTTAATCCCCTTAACGATGCACCATCCTTACATAAATTTGATGCACGTAACTACCATCATATTGATGTTAATTTTGGTCCCGATCCTGAAGGAGACCTTCAGATCATAGCACAGGAAGATCCTAATAATCCTGAAACCTGGCAATGGACTTCTGCCGATAAATTATTCCTTCAATTAATAGATAAAGCACATCAGCTTGGAATGCGCGTAGTGGTTGATTATTCCTGGAATCACACAGGCGTTGAATTCTGGGCATGGAGAGATATTGTAAAAAATCAGGAACAATCAAAGTACAAAGATTGGTATAGTATTATCAGCTTTGATAATCCGAATACTGAAGAAAACGAATTTAGATATAAGGGTTGGCTAAATATCAACAGTCTGCCGGAGCTTAAAAAAGTAAACACAACCGAAGAACACCGCCCTGGATTTCCTTTCGAAGGAGATTTACATCCCGAGGTAAAGAAACATGTTTATGATGTTACCAAACGATGGTTGGCGCCCAATGGTGATGTAAGCAAAGGTATTGATGGCTATCGCCTTGATGTTGCCGATCATATCCCAATGGGATTCTGGCGTGACTATAGAAAGTATGTTAAAGGTATTAATCCGGAAGCTTATCTGGTTGGTGAAATTTGGTGGGAAGAATGGCCTGATAAGTTAATGAACCCAATTCCTTATGTAAGTGGCGATGTATTTGACGCCATTATGCATTATCAAGTTTATCGTCCGGCCCGTTGCTTTTTTGCGGATGGTGATACGAAAATTACTGCTCAGCAATTTGTTGATAGTTTACAGTTTCAATGGAATCGTTTGGGTAAAGATTATCGTTATGCAATGATGAATGTGAATGCGACACATGACACACCAAGATTACTTTCCAGTTTTGAGAATAAGGGCTTATATAAGTATAATGCAAAGCCAGATGCTGATTCAACATACCAAACGGGCAAACCAGCTGAGGAAACTTATAAGCGCATTCAACTATACCTGATGCATCAGTTTACAAGTATTGGTGCACCACATATTTGGAATGGTGATGAAATGGGAATGTGGGGGGCTGACGATCCTGATTGTCGCAAACCACTTTGGTGGCCTGAGTATACTTTTGATGATGAGAACAGAAATAATATACAGACAGTTGAACCCCAATATGATGCTGTTGGTTTTAATAAAGAGCTTCATGTATTTTATTCTAAACTAACAGGGATTCGTCATGATAATCCGGTATTAAAAACAGGTGAAATTGAATTTGTAGAGGCGGAAGGTGATTTTTTAGTCTATCGCAGAACTAATGATTCAGAAGTCATTTTAGTCGCTTTAAATGTAGGTGACGAACCAAAAGAATTATTGTTGAATGGAGGTCAGTACAAATGTCTGTTAACCGGAAGTGATTTAGAAGGTGCGGTAGATGTTGCGGCTTTAAGCGGAATGATATTAAAAGAAAAGTAGAAAATATGAGGATTTTAAATTTAGTTGTGATTCTTATGATTGCCTGGTCGGCAAATGCACAAGTGGTGACGTCTGACCCGGCAATACCAACCGATTCAAAACCGGTCACAATTACCTTTTATGCCGATAGAGGAACTGGTGGATTGGCTGGATTTGATGGTGATGTTTATGCTCATACCGGAGTTATTACTAATGAGAGTTCTGGCGGAAGTGACTGGAAATACGCTCCTACATGGGGTGATAATAGTGCCAAGTATAAATTAACCCGTACTGCAACAGATGTCTATACATTAGAGATAAGTCCTGATATACGCCAGTATTATGGTGTTAGTGAAGGAGAAGTTATTAAGCAAATGGCTTTTGTGTTTCGCAGTGCAGATAATTCACTTGAAGGCAAAGATACAGGTAACAAGGATATATTTGTAGATGTATCGGAAGAGGAATTATCGGTCTCCATAACCAGTCCCGAGAATAATAGCATACATGAGCAAGGAGCTACTGTAGTAGTTAATGTAAGTGCCCTTTTAAATGATAATCTGGAATTGTTCGTGAATGATCAATCTGTTGCGCAGACCTCGGGGCAGAGCATTAGCCATTCGATTGTTAATATTAGTGAAGGGACGTATGAATTAAGGGCTGTTGCAACAAGTGGTTCAGAAACTGTTGAAACCACCAGTAAATTCTTTGTCAAAGGTGATGTCGTTAACGAGCCAATGCCGGCAGATCTTCGTAGAGGGGTTAATGTGCATGATGCGACAAGCGCCACAGTGGTGTTGTTTGCTCCGAATAAAGAGTATATATATCTGGTTGGCGACTTCAATAGTTGGGAACCTTCCAATACGGCCATGATGAAAAAAGATGGTGATTATTTTTGGCTGACTTTATCTAACCTTAGCGACACAGAAGAGTATGCTTATCAATTTTGGATTGATGGAGATATAAAAGTGGCAGATCCATACGCCAACAAAATTCTTGATCCATGGAATGATCAATATATTCCTGATCGGATCTATCCGAATTTAAAAGCTTATCCTGAAGGGCAGAGTGAGATTGTTAGCGTTTTTACCACAGCAGATCAAAGTTTTAACTGGGAAGTGTCCAACTTTATTGCTCCAGAGCCCGAAAAACTAGTTGTATATGAAGTTTTAATACGAGATTTTACAGATAACCAAGATATTAAAACAATAACGGACACCTTATCTTACCTGAAGCGCTTAGGAGTTAATGCTATTGAATTAATGCCATTTAATGAGTTTGAAGGTAACGATAGTTGGGGTTATAATCCATCGTTCTATTTTGCAACTGATAAGGCCTATGGAAAAGTGGAGGATTACAAAACCTTTATTGATGAGTGCCATAAGGCTGGTATAGCGGTAATTATGGACATGGTACTTAATCATTCATACGGACAATCTCCATTTGCAAGGATGTATCTGGGTGAAAATGGAAAACCACTGAATAACCCATGGTATAATACCGATCATAATATGGCAGAACCGGCCGCTCAGTGGGGCTACGATTTTAATCATGAAAGTACTCATACACAAGAGTTGGTCGATAGTATATGTAGCTATTGGATAAGTGAATATAAAATTGATGGCTTCCGATTTGATTTCACCAAAGGATTTACCAATACTCCTTATCCGGTCGGAGATTGGGCTAGTGCTTATGACGTATCACGTATCGGAATTTTGAAACGTATGGCGTCAGTTATCTGGTCAAAGAAAGAGGATGCACTTGTTATTTTTGAGCATTTATCCGAAAATCAGGAAGAAAAAGAACTGTCAAACCATGGCAATGGCATCCTTTTTTGGGGTAATGCCAATCATAATTACAACGAAGCAACCATGGGGTATCATGAAAATAATAAGTCTGATTTGTCATGGACGTCTTATAAACAAAGAGGCTGGGATCAACCGGGTATTGTTAATTATATGGAAAGCCATGATGAGGAACGTATCATGTATAAGAATCTGCAATACGGCAATGTTAGTTCTGACTATGATGTAAGAGAGCTTCAAACAGCACTTCGCAGAACTGAGGCCGCAGCAATGTTTTTATTAGCCACACCTGGTCCAAAAATGATATGGCAGTTTGGTGAGTTAGGGTTTGATCTAAGCATCAACCGTTGCACTGATGGTTCAGTAAATGATAATTGCAGACTGTCTCAGAAACCACCAAAATGGGAATACATGAATAATGAAGATCGCATGCGCTTGTTTTCAGTATATCAATGGATGATACAGATGAAAAAGAATGAGCCTGTATTCTCAACCAATGATTTTGTGATGGATGTTACCGGAGCAGTTAAGCGCATTGAATTAAATATGAGTGGTAGTGATGTACGTATCGTTGGTAATTTTGATGTGGAACCGGCAGTTGTTAGGCCAAATTTCAGTACAGTAGGCAAATGGTATAACATTTTTCCTCAGGACAGTTTAAATGTCACCGATACTCAAATGGAATTAACACTTCAGCCTGGTGAATATGTTATGTACAGTCAAAAGAAATTAAGTGGATTTGATACAAATACTTCTTCAGGTAATGCGCCTGAAGATGCAGAGATGAGTGTTTATCCTAATCCATTTTTCTCTGAGATATCTGTAAAATCTAACGAAGTTATGACTGCATTTCAGCTTTATAGCGTAACTGGAGCTATATTAAAACAGGGGCATCCTTTCAGTATGGAATCAACGTTTAACTGGAGCGATTTACCACAGGGACAATACATCCTTAAATTGCACACGGATGAGCAGATAGTAGTTAAAAAGTTGATTAAGCGTTAGGTCTTATTATTCTTTTCCAGGCAAGGCACTAATTGTCGATAAGGAGTTGAGAAAACAAATGTAAAAACCCCAAGAGCCTAAAATTATAGGTGAATGGGGTTTTTTATATTTCAGTAATAAACTATAGAAGCCTGCATATTAGCTCCAGATTTTTAAAAATCAAGACTTGGTATACATTCTGTTGTAGCTATAATGGCTATAACTTCAAGAGAAG
>NZ_CEXQWX010000163.1:2493-13301 GCF_982718395.1 Carboxylicivirga sp. | reverse complement strand
AAAGCTTTCCAAATTAATTTGCTTACACTAAAGTTTGGATCAGACGGATTGCCTTCAACAGGCAGGTTAATCTTGATCGCATCATTCGGATCTTTCATCAGGTATAAACCAAGCTTCACAGGGGCTTTTACTTGTGGTTCTTCAGCTGTTTTATCACCAATCTCTAACTCCTTAATAACAATGTCGTTTGTATTGGTCATATGTGTTGGAGTCATATTAACACTCAGGTCGTAACTAAAACGTCCTTGCGTAATGGGGCGGGCGATGTGATATTCTGAATAAGGAGAGAAACTGAGTAATCTCAATTTTTCAAGCTTCGCATTCAGGTCAAAAATATCTGGCTGAAGCATATTAATAGTGGATTGTCCACTTAGTTTCCCCTGGTCGTTCAGGTTGATAGCGAAGCTAACAGGAACAGTTTTGGCTTGGTCGCTTACTTGTTTAACATCAATGTTAATGTCTTTAAGATCATAGATAAATGGGCGGTACAAAGTATTGTCTGTGAAATTTACACGACCATCTGCAATTTTAAACTGATCTACTCGATACCTTACGGGCAATTCATTGGCAGTGGAGTCAACCGTGGATAAAGTATCCTGTGCTAAACTATCACTTTCCATCACGGGCAGGAGCACACGTTCGAAATTGCTCATGTCCTTGTGCAGGCTGGCAGTGATGATCGGTTGATTAACCGTAATATCAGAAATATTGTAACGTTGGCTCGCAATATCAAGTGTGTCAAAGGTAACACCGGCGTATTGCATCCGGAAGAGGTCAGTTCCATCAGGCTCCCATAAATGGAGTGAGTCAACACTTGTCATACCACTGACATAAACTTCCATTGTGTTTTCAATGCTGCCATTAATCTTTAGGTCAGCGTTGACATAACCATCAATTCCACCCACATTAATTGCATCTTCAACATAGCTGGAGATATCTTTCAAGCCAAATTTATCCACCTTAAAATCGACGTTATATTCTTGTTCGCGTTGATTGACATGCGCTCCAACATATACTTTACCTTTCTCGCCCAGGTCAAACTCAATACCAACATCTGATGATTCACTATCCCACGCAATCAATGGTAAATCCAGCGAAAAATCTTCCAGCTTAAGTTCGTTGTCAACCGTTTTATCCAGAAAACTGATGTGTCCTTGTTTGAATTTGATATCATGAATCGCGAAACGGAAAGGCTTGGATGGAATCGTGTCAACAGGTTCAACTAAGGTAGTATCCTCTGCAGGAATCAGATCATCAAAGTTAAATCCCTTTTCATCCTGAATAGTATGAACAAATAAACTGTCTAACAGGATAGAAGAAAAAGAATATTCGCTACTTAAAAGACGAGTTGGGTCAAAATTAACATACAGTTCTTTGAAACCGGCAAAAGTGTCTTTTTCATTGGCTTCATAAACGTTGAGGTTAATTGCCTTAACCGCCACGCGGAAGTAGTTTATATGAAGGTTTTCTAACTCGACTTTTCTTCCGATCAGCTCCTTACTATTGTTGTTAAGGTAGTTTCGGATAATTGTTGATAGGAAAAATAATACCAGGAATATCAAAAGTGCCAAAGAAATCAGCACATAATACCTTTTTTTGATTTGTTTCATTGCCAGTGGGTAAGCTTGTTAAAATCCAGTTTGTTATTGACGAAAAGTCATTACGTAAAAGTACAACAAAACAACTGAAATTTTGATTTGAGAATTTTCTTTTTTTGTCTCGTGCAACCCTTCGGGTTTTGTTCTGTCCTTAAAAGCAAATTAACAATACAACCATAAAATCATGCTTTTAACTAAAAAATGGACACTATGTGTCATGGGAATCCTATGCTTTATTGCAAATGCCAATAACCCGTCTCCTTACAATATCATAAGAGGGAAAGTTGTGGATGAAGATAGCCAGATGCCGCTGGTTGGTGTGGCTGTAGTTATAAAAGGTTCTGACCCTTTAATAGGAACAATAACTGATGTTGATGGAGCCTTTGCTTTTGAGCCTTTACCGGTTCAACGTTACCAGTTAAGTTTTCAGTTTCTGGGGTATGAACCATTGGAGGTTCCCAATATATTGCTGTCATCAGGTAAAGAAACAGTACTGAATATTTCGATGCGTGAATCTGTTACCGGATTGCAAGAGATACAAGTAAAAGGCGACCTCCAAAAGGGACAAGCCCGAAATTCGATGGCGATGATAAGTGCCCGTTCGTTTACGGTTGAAGAAACACAGCGTTATGCCGGCGGTTTTAATGATCCGGCCCGAATGGTATCATCATATGCAGGTGTTATGGCCGATCCGAGTGGAAATAATGAGATAATTATACGTGGTAATTCACCGAGAGGGCTGTTATGGCGCATTGAAGGAATTCCTGTTGCTAATCCAAATCATTTTGCCAATGAAGGGGCCACAGGAGGTGCCATTGGTATCTTGAATAGTTCAATTCTTAGTAATTCCGACTTTTATACAAGCGCTTTCCCTGCTGAGTTTGGCAATGCAGTGTCTGGTGTTTTTGATATTGACTTGCGTAAAGGAAACGATCAGAAGAGGGAATATATGATACAAAGTGGCTTGTTAGGAATTGATGCTGCCGCTGAAGGACCATTTAAAAACGGGGGATCGTACCTTGTTAATGCCCGCTATTCATCGTTAGCACTGCTCAAGAACCTGGGAGTGAAAGTAGCAGGAGAAGCCGTTCCCCAATATGGCGATGCATCGTTTAATATTAATTTACCGGGTTGTAAAAAAGGAAATTTTCAATTGTTCGGAGTAGCTGGTTACAGTTATATTGAATCAGATGAAGAAGATTACAAGCAAGACTTTGAATCGGATATGTGGGTAAGTGGATTAAATTATTTGTGTCCGCTAAACGAGCAAACCTATATCAAATCGAGCGTTTCTTATACCGGAACCTTTAATAAATGGTACTATGAAGAATTTATAAAAGACAATGATGCCTATGAATTCAGGGGACGTGATCGGTTTGTTTATCATACGCTTCGGGCAGGTGCCGATTTAACACACAAATTCAGTTCAAAACTGACATTAAAAAGTGGTGCTTTCTATAATCATCAGTTTTATGATATGAATATGGTAATATATGATGATGAGCTACAGCAATTATATACTTCGCTCGATGATAATGGTTCAGCCGGATTTATCAATGGGTACGCCAGTTTTAAATGGCGACCAACAGCTGTTCTTTCTTTTACTGCAGGAGTTCATTCGCAATATATGCAGATAAACAGTAATACTTCAATTGATCCTCGTTTGGGTATGCGCTGGCAGTTAAATGATAAGCATGCCATAACAGCAGGAGTGGGTTTACACTCCAAGGCTGAAAATACCTCAATTTACCTGGCCCGTACTCTTTTAGAAGATGGATCGGTGGTTCAGTTGAATAAGGATCTGGATATGATGAAATCGATGCATTATGCGCTTGGGTACGAAAACAGGATCAGTCAGAATCTTCTTTTGAAGCTGGAAGCATATTACCAATATTTATACGATGTACCTGTTGAGGTGGAAGCCGGTTCGTCTTATTCCATCCTTAATGATATGTCGGGCTATATTACACATCAATTAAATAATGATGGAACAGGCAAAAACTATGGTATCGAAGCAACTTTGGAAAAATACCTGAGTAAGGACACTTACTTTTTGCTAACCACATCTTTGTTTGATGCCAAATATACAGCCTATGACAAGCAGGAGCGAAATAGTCGTTTTAATAATGGATATGTGGTGAACTTTACAGGAGGTAAGGATTTTCACTTTGGGAAGGAAATGAATAAAACGCTGGGTGTGAATCTACGAACTGTTGTTGCCGGTGGCAATTACTACTCACCAATTGATGTGGACGAGTCGTTCGACAAAGGCTATACTGTGCGACCCGATGAATTAGCATTTAGTCAAAGACGACCTGATTTCTATAAAGTGGATTTAAAGCTCAGCTACCGGATTAACAAGAAACGAAGCACACGGACATTAGAGTTGGATATACAGAATATATCGAATGCACAAGCAGTTGTGTATGATTATTGGAATTCGAATAAGGAGAAGGTTGAAGAAGGCCATCAGTGGGCGCTTTTTCCGGTGATTAATTACCGGATTGAATTCTAAGATATTGTCGGTTAGGTGAAAGCTCTTCAACGGTCCTATTGTGTCAAAAGGAAGTTGAAGAGCTTTATGTATACCTTGAACGGCTGGCTAGATGAAGCGGCCCGAATGCGTGTGGTATATTCGTTTTCTTGATTTTGTTATATTTCGAGCGAGAGCTTAACTTCCAAATCCCACGCAAGCCAGGGCTACTTTATGATGGCTTATTGTGATCAGTTTTTTATTTGTACTTTACTCATTAGAATCTCTATTGCCTTCTGCTGATCTTCTATCTTTTTACTTTGCTCTTCTACTTTTTTGTTTTGTTCGATTAGATACAATGTAAGTTCTTCTATTTTCTGAAGAAGTTTATTATTCATTTCTGCAACATTCATATCGTTCTCACGAAACTCATCAGCAGATGGAATATCAGGTAAATGTTTGTTCTGATTTATAAAATCCTCAACCTCTTCTAGAGATTTAAGATCATAATCATCTTCAAACACCCAATCAGCAGCATCAGTCATAGTAACTTTCACTTCTTTCGCCCAAATAGTGCCATTTACTGATAATTTATTCTTTGGATCTGTCGTTCCTATTCCAACTTTAGCATCATTAGTATATATTTTATCACCATCTAATTGCCATCCATTTGTTTGTGTGATAGATTCTCCTGAGTATAATTCTTCAATTTCAGTTTCATCTAAAACTCGATTGTAAACTCTAACTTCATCAATAGAACCTACAAATGGGTAATGTACCTCCCCATAACTCCCAATAAAAAATGGTGCACTCCAATCGGGCTTATCTGTTTCACGCATACCACCACTTTGTAAACCGTTTATAAACCAGTATGCTTTTGCACCGTCAAAACAGTATACCACATGATTCCATTTTTCAGAAACAACTGCACCTGTTTCACTAAAATGATTACCGTCAAACTGTGTTAGCATTTTTCCATCTGATTGAACTAATAAACGATGTGTTCTATCATACCCCAAAATAGCCATGTAATCGGGTAACAATCCTGGTTTTACCCAAGTAGATATAGTAAAATGAGTATCAGAAGTAATACCTAAATCAGGTATAGCAATATTATCATTCGCATCTCCTGTAAATTCGAATGCTGATTCTTCGTTTCCAAACCTGTCGGTGATTAATGTTGCTCCATTCACAGTTCCATGATTATTATTTCCGCTTTCATCATTCGCATTTCCATTAAAGGGCCAATAACCTACTAAACCATCGGTTATATCCTGGGATAATAAGTTGGTTGTTATGAAGAAACCAAATAGCGTTAGGTAAAATAACTGTTTATTCATTTTTTAGTATTTAATTAGTTTAGCAATATTTTCATTTTATGCACTTTCGTTATAGGGGAAATTGCTTACAACGGTCTGGCTATGTGGAGTGCGGAACTTTGAAACGCTTCACAGTCAGGCTGCCACTGAGCCAATTCGTTTATTCATAATTTTTGTTTTTGTAGCCAAATCGTCAATGACGAATTGGCGGTGTTGCAACAACGAGCCGCAGCCCAAATAACCGCTGAAGCCCGGATTACATGCAGCTTTTGTTAGCGTTTCGTTGTTTTTTATTACCATATCATAGTCCAATAAACCATCAAATCTTTCTCCTCAGACATGGCAATACCTTTAGAGTATCCGTTTTTCCACACATTTAGTGAACCTTGTCTTATTTCTTGACAATCTTCTTTCCAAAAATTACCTGCTTCTGCTTTTATTACATAAACCATTAAATCTTTCGGAATTGTATGTAAATAGTCGACATAAATTTCCCCATTAATTTCCTTTTTAAAAGTCTTTTCTCCAAAATTGAAATCGTAACTTTCAAAGTACGGTATAGGATATTTGCTATCAAATTCTTTATTACATTTCTCAATTGAAAATCTGTTAAATTTAAGTTCAGGTAGATTAATTATTATATTGCTGTCAGATAGGTAATCTGTTTTGTACAAATAACTATCCTTAATCAATTTTTCTGTTGTAGTGTTTCTTTTTGTTATTAAATAGACTTCTCCAAATTGCTTTCTACATTCAAAACTTGGAGGACAAGTTGGAGGAGATGAAAGCAAGCTTAAATTTGTAGTATCTTTTATTTCATTAGGAAAGTGACTCAGTAAATCCGGTTTTAAATAGTCTGTACCGAATTTTGTTTTCATAGCATTTATATGTGCACTTACTTTTATTAAATGTTGCTTTACTGGACTAAGATTACAGCCATTAATGCTAAATATTAAAAGTACAAGAATTATTATGTGTCTGTTTTTCATCTAATATTAATTTAACTCCCAGATTCGTTTCACTCGGCTTTCATAATGAACGCTAACGGTTGCCACATGGCGCTGTAGCAGATTTGTGTTGAGATTGTCCGTCCGAGAGGACGAGACTATCGAGGCGGGAATCTGCACGACCAAAGCTCTGCCGACCCCTGCTATGCGCTATGGCGTCGTGTTGTACCCCATTTTTCATTTTAGATAATCTTCTATTTTTTTAATTTCTCTTACTATTCCATCGTTTTCAGAAAGACACTCTAAAAGTTCAGAAGGTACTGCTAATTCGCTTGTTTTGTAATTTTTATATAAATCTAATGTTTCAATAAAATATTCTCGTCCAATGTCTTGTTGACCTGTTTTATAATAACAGAAGCCAATTTGTTCTATGAGTTTTACGTATCTCCACAATTGAAATTCTTTGAGTTCTTTTTGATTGACTAATTCATAATATTTTAATGCTGTTTTATACTCATTCTTGTCCTGATAACAATGAGCAATATATAAGCAAGCCATATAGTTATTTGAATCAATAGTATAAGCTTGCTTGAATTTTTTAATTGCCAATTCTGTGTTACTTGTTCTTTCGTCTGAAGGTGAATAATAAACAAGTCCCCACAATTGATAATCGTCAGTGTCTAACCTGTCATGTTCCTTAAAAGCTTTAATTAGATCTTTTTGAAGTACTATCTTGTGTTTTAAGTTCTCTTCAAGGTCGAACAAGTCAAATTTCTTGGTTAATATTTCTTTTTCTGTTTTGTTCATCAAATGGGGTACAACAGCTCGAATATGCGTAGTGCGGAATTTCAAGGCACATCTTTATCAAACCGCTACAATGTTTAATAAATGTTTTAAAGTTCAAATTTACCAAATAACCCAGCATTACGTATATTTATTGTTAACTGCTTTTGTTTGGGATTTCTATCAGTTCAATATCTAAATTTAGTTTTTTTATTCTTAGGTTAACCATTTTAGCCCAATGTCGATAAAACTCGTCTGTTATTAGTTTTTCCTGATGTTCTTCTAATCCTACTTTGAATTCTAGTAGTTTTTTATTTGCTTTTTCTTTCTCTCCTGCCATCATGTAGAAATCAAAAGATTGAAAAGGAATTGCCAAGTTATCAGCAATTTTAGAATAATCCGAAAGATTGTCCAAGTGTGGCAAAATACAATTATTTAAATTGCTTACTATACTATTTAGGATTTCATTCTTATTATATTTTAATAAATCATAGCGACCAGCTTCTTGACAACTATCATCCCAATTCTCTTTATATTTCAATCTTAACTGAGGAATATGCGTCCCAACAATCTGTCCAGATTGATAATTACTAATGTCTCCAAGGTTTTTGTCTAGCCATTGTGGGTAATCTGGTGTTTCCGAATAAGTATCCATAGAAAAATCAGCAACTGCATCAGCATAATTCCACCTATTCCCAACAAATCGGATATAGTGCTTTATCTTTAAATCTTTTTTCCAAAAATGTTTTTTTGAATCAACATATCTGAATTTCTTCTCTGTCAGTAAATACAGAACTCCTGGTTTTAAAATCTCATCTAATCTTTCCTTAGGTGTCATATTGTTTAAATTATCATCTAGGTTTCTCTTTAAGTCAATTGCACGACCAAAGCCCTGCTGCCCTGCTATGCGCTATGGTGGCGTGTTGTGCTTTCGTACTTTTATTTAATTTGATTATTCCAATATATCTCATGATACTTTTTTGCCCAATACAACACCTTCTCGGCATTTCTTCTTCCCAATAAATCCTGCGTTGGATATTCAATTATTTCACTAGAAATGTTGTCTATTATAAGTCGCCTAGTGTAGCTTATTCCTCCTTTGGTCGCTGTCCTTGTAGTCAAAATATTAACATCAATAATATCCTTCCAAAAGTGCTTCTTAGTTTCACCTCCAATTACTTCCATTCCATCATAGTCAATAATAATTTCTTGTGTATTTTCACGTAAATGAATTTTGGCGATTTTTAAAAATGCTATGGTAAAAGCTAAACCGATAATCGTGCTAAATATTTGATTATCCGTGGCTTTAAATATTGTTAAATAATTTGTCCCTATTATCAATCCTGCAAATACCAAGTATTCAAATACTTTAAATAAGATGTTCTTAGTAATTTTAACATTATCTGGAATATTGTTACTCTCAGCAAAGAAGATAGGAGTCTCATAGCATTGTGGGTTATCATTTCCAATTAAGTCAACAGGTTTTCCTCGATATTTTTTATTTACGTCTTTTATAATGTTTTTTAGATTCTCTCTGAGTCTAGTAAATTCCTCAATATCAATTTCAAAATCCTCGCATTTATCATTAAAAACTGCAAATGAATCGGTTAAAGAACAAATAGCTCTATTGTCATCGTTCAATTTTCTTTTGAGACATATATTGCAGGAATTTAATCGATTAAGTCTTGATTCATTCATGTTTCTTGTGAATGTATTTTATGGTTTATCAATTTTTGTATGAAGTACAATGGTAAATTGTATGAGTTGTGGCAGATTGCGAGCTTCTTCTCTGTCAAACCGCTATGAAGTTTAAGTGGGCTATAAACCTTGATATTTACAATATTTACCGCTATTACGTATGACACATTGTTATGGGCTGGGTTTATTCGTGTTTACCAACAATATCATTAAATTTCTCTTCTTTTCTCATTTCCTTAAATATGGGCCATGTTTTTGCTTCTTCTACTTTTAGCTTTTTATTGTTAATTGCTTCCTCTAAACATTCAAAGAAAGATTCTTTATCGTCACAAATTGCAAAATACCCTGCTTTAAATAAAGCGTCTTTTGCTGTATAGTCAGCTTTTTCTACTTCAACCTTTATTTCATTATATCTTCCTTGCCATTTTATACTTTGCCAATAATTCAATTGCCCCACTAATGCAAAGTGTTCCTTAAGTCCTTTTTCACAAGAATAAAATCGGGCTAAGTTTTCAGCATTTTCATACCTTTCTTTTTCAATATAATCTATAATGAAATCATTTATTACATCACTCCTTTTATCAACATTCTCTTTATCAAGTTTACGCCATAGTTCAAATGCGATTAGCAGAAAACAAAACTCGATTGTATTAATAGCTTTTTCAATATAGTCTTTGAATAAATAAAGTTTATCCTCTTTTTTAAGTCCTTCTGTAAGTGTGGAGTCTACTTTTTGTAAATAAAATTCATTGACAAAACCTCCATTATGAACTAAAAGGTGTCTTCTTTGAAATATTTCGGTCAGTTCATTTTTATAATTCTCAACCTCTTTCATTTTCAAACCGAAAATGTCCTGCTTTTTGAGAGATTGATACCACTCTTCAAAACCTTGTCTCATTATTTTATCAACCTTTGTTGAAATAAGAAAGTTTTTAGCATCATCAATTGTGTTAAACTCTTTCAAATCATCAAGGCTGAAAAACTTGTCTTTGTGCTCTGATGGATAAGGAAATAGATTGTAGTATTGATGGAAAAGCTGATAAATAAACCACTCTGCTGTGCTACAAAGACTCATAAGTGAGCTTTTATAAAGCAACTCCTTTTGAAAATTTGATTTCACCATTTTTTCAATAGCATTATTGAATTCTTTATTTTGCTTCTCAAAGCTAATATTTACTGATTTTCCATTCTCAATTTCATTAACATCAGTTTTGATAGTACCAACCTTTTCTTCAATTTTTTTCTTGAGTTCTGGTGAAACCTCAAAATCGTCATCTAATTCATTAAGAGCAATCACAAGAGGTAATAGGTTCTCTCTTTCAGATTTTATTGCTTCTTTCTCTCTTTCTTGAAGAAAAGGTTCAACTAAAGAAACAAAGTCTCTTAATCCTTCAATATTTTCTTTAAATTGTCTAATTATCTTTGAAAGCATATTATATTATTTTTTAGTTGCATTGTTCGCTCTCACACCTTGCCCATAACGTTTAGTATAAGAATAGTAGCCGAATACATGGCACTTTCCTGTCAAACTACAAGAAAGTTGAAGTGGGCTACAACCGTGACTTTACAACTATCTTGGCTATTATTTTTATACATTGTTAGCTGTTGCATTTAATCTTCTAACATTGTGATTCTTTGTTCAAATTCTTTTAATTTTTCAGGATTGGGATGCCCATTTTCAATTGCAGTTTTTACGTTTAAATCCAAATTCCAATCAATGGATCTAACTCCCTCACTTAATAAAACTTCAATTATTTTTTCCGATTCTTCAATGGATTCAAGGTAGTGTGCATATTTATAAAACCATAACTCAACTAATAAATCATTTTTCTCATTATTATTTAGAGAAAATGCTTTTTCCAAATACTTTGTTGCTTCTTTGATCCTATTTGTAATTAATAGAAAGCTGGCATAATTTCCATTGAAGACCCCATCTTCTGGTTCAATAGATAAGGCTTTGAGATAATATTTTTCAGCATTCTCATAATCC
>NZ_CEXQWX010000163.1:0-2393 GCF_982718395.1 Carboxylicivirga sp. | reverse complement strand
TTTTCTGGTTCAATAGATAAGGCTTTGAGATAATATTTTTCAGCATTCTCATAATTCTTTTTTATGTCGTTCAAAAAGTTGGCATAATTTCCAGTGTTATTTACACTTTCTGGTTCAATAGATAAGGCTTTGAGATAATATTTTTCAGCATTCTCATAATCCTTTTTTATGTCCTTCAAAAAGATTGCATAATTTCCATTTAAGCCTGCATTTTCTGGTTCAATAGATAAGGCTTTGAGATAATATTCCTCCAAATCGGAATAGTCTTTTTTAATAAAATGCAAGAAATAGGCATAAGAACCTAACAACCAAGAAGTTTTAGGGAATTTAATTAAGGCTTCGAGATATATGCTTTTTCGTTTTTCAAAATCAGGCTCCTTATCTGCCAAAGTAGAATATTCGTATGCAGAAAGTTCTTTCTTAATTTCGGATTTAGGAGAATTAACTTTTTCAGATTGGATGTTCATTTCATTCAATTGCGTGTTCATAGCCTCTATTCTGCTCTTGGTTATCGCATCTAACTCTTCTTTTATTGGTTTAATTTCATCAAAGACCCATAGTAGTTCCTGCATCATTTCGTCAAATCCATCAATTTCAACATAGGTTCCGTCCATCTGAAGCACTAACTTTTTAACTCGCTCCGAAGGTTCCGTTCCTTTATGGCCACACCAGAAAAAATTACTTGGTTTATTCATTTTTTCAAAATAGGCCATCAGACTGCCATCATTACCACCATAGCCAATTACAATGGGTATGTGGCTACTAAATATATTATCCAAAGGTTCTTTCCAGCCATCGTCAAGTTTATTTATTTCATCAGGATCACTCTTGGGTGACAATAATAGGTCACGATGAATTTTAATAATTAATGGGTGAATTTTCGATGGTCTGGCATAACCACTTAAGGATTCATGCCCACAAACCAAAGGTGTTTTATCTGTATATTGATAAATTGCAGATTCAATTAAGCTGTCAAAATTTGTTGTAAGGACACAATTACCTGATGCTTTGGTTAATACTTGAGCAAGTACAATATGACCAAAAGTAGGATTTGCTGTACGCATGGCTTGAACTAAAAATTCATACCCCGAAGTTTTATCATTTTCAAACCGTTTTCGATAAATGGAACCATAATGGGCTGCGAGGTCTTTTTTATTTATTTTTACATCCTCTATCCATTGCTCCAAATCTTCAGCTGGATATCTGTCATTTATTTCATCAAACCATTTTTGGGCTAATTGTCCGCCTGTGGGTATGCCACTCTTGTAACTTGCACCAGCACCAATAACAAAACAGAACTTTCTATTTTCAGTATTTGTATGAATATCTCTAAGTGTATATTTAAAGGTATGAAGGCTGAGTTTTTTCATAGTTCAGATATGTCTTTTTATTTATGTTGTATATACATTGTTAGCTACTTTAATTTTTTGATTCCCAAATCTTTAGTAATTCAAGAGTTTGAGTTGCCATAATATTCCACTGAATTAATAGCGATTCATAATTTTCTAAATAACTATCTAAAAATTCTGCATTTTTAATTAAATCAGGTGTTGTATCTAAACAATAAAAATCTTCCCACAGTTTTAGAAAGGCTTTATATAAACCAATAGGCACAACAGTACCCATTAATTCATTACCTAAATTCTTTAAATCGTCAATTAATATTTTATCTTCAAATTTTTTACCTTCAATCTTAAAGATTCCTGAAAATAAGAATCCACGTACAATTCTTGCCCAAAATATGGGATAACTTAAAGCCTGAATTCTTTTAAGTTCACCATCAAAACCAGAATAAAGAGTAGCAAATCTTGTCTTAATCATGGCTTTCTTCATTGATTCTTCATCACGTAATTCATTATCAAGGTACTCTAATAAAGTTGAATTTTCATATTTCTTATTATCAGTTATCCCTTTAATTAATAGTTCTTCTGCTTTCTTATTTATGTTTTTTACATTTTCTAATTCAGCTTGATTTATTCCGTATTGATTTGATTCAGTAATAGCATCAAACTTTTCCGATTGCTTTTTCACTATTTCAACAGCTGAATAGCTTTCTAATTGACCTATAGTGTTTATTGATTCAAGAATCTTCTTTGATAATTCAAAAGCATTATGAGTAAGGTCTATACATTTTTGAAACTTATTTTTAATACCGTTTTCATTTGTTGGTTGCCTTTTTATAAAGCTTAAAACTCTATCATTATAGTATTTTTCATAGGCTGATTCATCCTTGATAATTTTTCCGATTGGTAGATTTAAGAATTCATTCATAATATTGAATTTTAGTTAAAAGTATTTGGGTTAGTTATTATTGCAGCTAACTTTTCTAAAAGTGCACAATGGCACTTATTTCTTATTTAAATCTTCAAAAAGTGCACAATACATACTGATAT
>NZ_CEXQWX010000162.1:0-13320 GCF_982718395.1 Carboxylicivirga sp. | reverse complement strand
TATATCAATGATTTTAATCGGTTCGGAAGGTTATACAAAGCCTACTTGCAAGCTGCACCTGAATTCAGACAAGATGGAGAACAACTGAATATGTTCTATGTCAAGAACAAAGATGGCGAAAGCTTACCTCTATCCTCTTTAGTGACTGTTGAAAAAAACTCAGGTGCCGATTTCACCAATCGCTTTAATCTCTATCGTTCGGTATCCATTACTGGTACTCCTGCGCAAGGTTTCTCCTCGGCTCAGGCATTAAACGCTTTGGAGGAGGTAGCAAATGAGGTTTTACCTCCGGGAATGGGTTTTGAGTGGGCAGATATGTCTTACCAGGAGAAAAAAGCAAGTGGATCAGGTAATATAGTTTTTGTTTTTGCTTTAATCTTTGTTTTTCTGATTCTGGCAGCTCAATACGAAAGCTGGTCATTACCTTTCAGTATTCTGCTGGGAACTCCTTTTGCTGTTCTTGGTGCGATGATTTTTGTTATGCTGGCTCGCTTTATAAGCCCGACTTTTGAGAATAATGTTTTTATGCAGATATCGCTTGTAATGCTGATTGCTATGGCAGCCAAAAACGCTATTCTGATTGTTGAATTTGCAAAGATCAAATTTGATGAAGGCATGAGTTTATTTGATGCAGCAATTGAATCGGCCCGCTTACGTTTCAGACCAATTCTAATGACAGCTTTCTCATTTATCCTAGGGGTATTGCCTTTAGTTGTAGCATCAGGTGCTGGAGCTGAAGCCCGAAAGGTTATGGGAATGGCATTGCTTGGCGGTATGACTGTAGCTACAGTTCTGGGCGTTGTAATGTATCCGATGCTATTTGTCTTTATTGGAAAAATAGCCAAATACGAAGAAAAGAGAGCCTTAGCTAACCAAAAGAAAGAAGAAGAATGAAAATGATCAAATACATACTATCAATTGCATTACTGGCTTTTGTGATTAGCAGTTGTAAGATGGGTAAGAATTATTCCAGACCTGAGATAGAAATGCCTCAGAGCTTTATTTTTGCCTATGATGATACAACTTATAACGAATCATTAAAGTGGTGGCAGCTATTTAATGATCCTGTATTGGATACATTAATTCAAAAAGCACTTAGAAACAATAAAGATTTATTAGCTACAGCACAAAATGTTGAAGCTGCCCGCTTACAGCTTGCCATTCAAAAAGCCGATTTGTTGCCTCAGCTGAATTACTCTGGAACAGCTGGAAGAGGTAACTTTCAGGCTTTCAAATTACCAGAACCTACCAATGCATTCAGTTTCATTGGGCAGGCCAGCTGGGAAATAGACTTTTGGGGCAAGCTAAGAAGAATGAATGAATCTGCACGTGCTCAATATCTGGCATCTGAATATGGTTTAAACTCGTTGCGTTTATCGTTAATTACAACAGTTGCCACTACCTACTTTCAGATAATGGAGTTTCAAACAAGAACACTTATAGCTGAGCAAACATATGCCATCCGGGATAGTTCATACCTGATTCTCCAGGAACGGTTTGAAGCAGGGATCATTCCTGCCATTGATGTCAACCACTCGCGTATACAAAAGGCCATTGCGGCCACTGCTATTCCCGTATATAAGCGTGGTGTTGCACAATCTGAAAATCTACTAAGTGTTCTGATAGGTGAAAATCCTCAGTTACACAATTTTGAAAACAAGCTGGATACATATACTGCGGTTCCTAAAATCCCTGCTGGTATTCCATCTGATTTACTTAACAGACGACCTGATATAATGGTGGCAGAACAGGAATTAATTGCTCAAAATGCATTAGTAGGTGTGGCTCAAGCAGCCAGACTTCCATCTCTTAGCCTTACTGGTATGTTTGGTTTAGCCAGTGATGATTTAAGTACCTTAACTTCAGGAGACCCTGCCTGGAATATCAGTGGTAGTTTATTGGGGCCTATTTTTCAATGGGGTAAGAATAAAAACCGCGTAAAAGCTGAAAAAGCAAGAACACAAGCTGCAGTATACCAATATGAGAATACGGTACTGAATGCTTTCAGAGAAGTGGAAGATGCCTTGTATACAATTGAAACTTTAAAGGAAGAAGAAACTGCTATAAAGGAACATGTTGAAGCAGCAATGGAGGCCGCCACCTTATCAGGCGATCGCTATGATAAGGGTATTGCCAGTTACATTGAATTTCTGGAAAGTCAGCGACAAGCTTTTGATGCGCAAATGTTATTAACCGGTAACAGACAAGATTTATTGGAAGCATACATTCAGCTTTACCAAGCTCTTGGAGGAGGATGGCAATAGCTGATTAATTATAAAAGTAAAACGGCGCATGTTTGTTACATGCGCCGTTTTACTTTTTGACTTTCATGTTAATCTCCCAAACTCTTTAGGAACTTCCTTACTGCTTCAACTGACTCCAGTTTATAGTTGGCACTCGTACGTTGTATACCAACTTTAACAGTAATTGCTTCACTTGGCAGTTCCTTAAACATATATTCATCAGTCCAGTCATCCCCCATGGCCATCAAATAATCAAAGGACTCATTATGAATAAATTGATTTGCAGCTATTCCTTTGTTGATACCGCCACTCTTCACTTCGATAACCTTACTTCCTTCCATTATCTCCAGGTTAAGATTACCTACCAAATCCAACAGCTCATCCTTCAATTCATTAGCTCGAATTACACTTTGATCTGGTTCAGCTTTGCGATAGTGCCAAACAAGTGAATAGTTCTTCTCTTCGATAAATGATCCTGGTGTCCGATCAACGAAACGCTCTAAAACCGGACGAATTACTGGCATCCAATCATTATTAACATTGGTTAATGTTTGCCAATCCTCGCCATATTTGCGCAACCAAAC
Organism: Carboxylicivirga sp.; assembly: GCF_982718395.1. Taxonomy (NCBI): domain Bacteria; kingdom Pseudomonadati; phylum Bacteroidota; class Bacteroidia; order Marinilabiliales; family Marinilabiliaceae; genus Carboxylicivirga; species Carboxylicivirga sp. Next base: position 10,493 of record NZ_CEXQWX010000162.1, on the reverse strand, counting down.
ACCGTGTTCACAGATTAAGTTGATTGGTACATCAGCAAACCATTTCTCCAGAGTATAACGATCACGACCACTGATAATAGTGACTGTGTTCTTCTTATCTGCTATCAATCTGTTTAAGATCGAATAAAGCTCTTCATTTGGAGTGGCTTCCTGCGGATTCTTATGAAAGGGTGTCAGAGTCCCGTCATAATCAAGGAATATTGCTCTTTTAGCAGCATTGGTGTACTTCTGATTCAACTCATTGAAAACACTGGTGCTTATTTTCTTCACGAGAAACTCTTTTTGGATACGTTTCACATTCTCTAATGCGTCAACAAATTCACCAGCCCATTTAAAAACCGAATAACGCTGAATTCGCTCCTGCAGATGGCCCATACGTACCTTTTGTTCTTCAAGCGGCATTGTTAATGCCCTATGCAAGGCCTCAGCTATTTCATCTTCATTAATTGGATTAATCGTGATGGCCTCTCCCATTTCCTGTGATACGCCAGCCATCTCACTGAGTACGATAACTCCGGTTTGGTTACCACGAGATGCAACATATTCTTTAGCTACCAGGTTCATACCATCACGGAGAGGTGTGATTAATGCCACATCAGACATGTTATAAAGTTCGACCAGATTTTCGAAAGGCATGGCTCTGTAGAAATACCAAACAGGTGTATAGTTAATATTGCCATAAGTACCATTGATATTCCCCACCAACTCGTCTACTTCTTTCTTTAACATCATGTACTCTTCTACCTGCCCTCGACTTGGTACAGCTAACATTACTAATGTTACCTGACCATGAAATTCAGGGTATTTCTCCATGAATTTACGGAACGCTTTAAGGCGTTGAGGGATCCCTTTAGTATAATCGAGGCGGTCAATAGAAAGAATAAGTCGACGGTCAGGCGACGTCATAAAGTATTTCTCCAATTCTTTATGTAAATCAGAACGCTCCTGAATTGTTTTCTGCATCACCTTAGCAGAAGTCTTCTGAAACTTTTCGTAATCAATACCCATTGGGAACGAATCTGCTTTGATAATACGATCTTCAGCATGAATTTCATTGAATGCAATTTCATAACCGTACAAACGACGCACCGAACTGAGAAAGTGACGCTCATAATCATATATATGAAAGCCCAATAAATCCGCTCCAAGCATTCCCTTCAATAACTCCATTCTCCATGGTAAAATTCGAAATACCTCATAAGATGGAAAAGGGATATGCAGGAAGAAACCCACTGTTACATTTGGTTTAATCGATTTGATCATTTCAGGAACCAACAACAGTTGATAATCGTGCACCCACACTGTATCTCCGTCTTCAGCAACTTCAAGAACACGATCGGCAAATCGTTGGTTAACCCGCTTGTATGTCTCCCAATTTTCGGGTGAATAATCTACATATTGAGTAAAATAATGAAACAAGGGCCATACTGTTTTATTACTGAACCCTTCATAGTATTCAAGGATTTCTTGTTCGCTGAGAGGTACAGTAACACAGCTCTTCTCCATTAAAAGATTATCGATTTCAGCGCTTTCATCCTCAGATAAATCATCTGAATTAACACCCGACCATCCAATCCACTTTCCTCCATACTCGGTATATACCGATTTCATGCCGGTAGCGAGTCCTCCAACACTTTCTGTTAAATCAAATCCTTTTTCCTTTTTGGTTAAACTATATGGCAATCTGTTGGCCACAATATGAAGTCTCGACATAGGTTTAAATTTAATTTATTATCTGACAATCTGCTAACACGTTGTGTTATATTACAGATCTTGAAGAATTTACAACTATCTTGTCAATGATTTTTTAAAAGAAAACTACAAAAAGTAGTATTATTTAAAAAATACCTCTTTTTTTGCAGTACTAAGCAAATATACATTTCTCAATGATATTTTGGCTTATTTATATTGAAGAATTTGAGAATTAGCATTATTGATTAGCGTATGAAAAACCTTGATTACGGTATCATAGGAAACTGCAGAAGCGCAGCATTAGTATCAAAAACCGGTTCAGTTGAATGGCTATGTTTACCTCATTTTGCCTCACCATCTACATTTGCTAAGATATTGGATGATGAGAAAGGCGGATTTTTTAGGGTTAGGCCAACTGAGGAGTATGAAACAGAACAATTTTACATTCCCAGAACGAATATATTAGTTACCAGATTTACATGTACCACAGGTATTTTTGAGTTACACGACTTTATGCCACGATACCGTAACGAAGATGGTGTATATTACACTCCACCTGATATTGTCAGGTATATCAAACATATATCAGGGGAAATAAATGTTGTTATTAATTTTGAGCCTAAATTAGAATATGCACAACCCGATACGGTTATTGATGTTAATGGAGAATACCTGAAGGCATATACCACTAATGGAGAGTATGATTCTGTATATTTGTACTCTTCTTTTGATAAAAAAAGTATTAAGGATAAGCTTCCTGTTACCATTAAGCAGAATGAATATTTGCTGCTGAGCTATAATCAAAAGCTATTGCAGCAATCTACCGATCGCTCTTATTTAAAACTGCAGCGAACAAAAGTATACTGGTTAAATTGGTCGGATAAGACCACCACCTTTAAAAAGTACGATGAAGAAATTAACAGGAGTGCTTTAACTCTTAAGTTACTTAATTACCAAAAGTCGGGTGCTATTCTAGCTGCCTTAACAACTTCACTTCCAGAAACAATTGGTGAGGTTCGTAATTGGGATTATCGTTTTTGTTGGATCAGGGATGCTTCAATGGTAGTGAAAATCATGACACAATTAGGGCATGAACGAATTGCGGAACGCTATCTCAATTTCATCATCAACCTGATGCCAGATAAGGGCGAAAAGATGCAGATCATGTATGGTATTCATGGAGAGAAGAACCTTCATGAAATTGAGCTGGAACATCTGAATGGTTATGAAGGAAGCAAGCCTGTTCGTATTGGCAATGCAGCCTATGTACAGAAACAAAACGACATCTATGGTATCTTGATGGATGTTATCCTTCAATACTTTGAACTTTTTAAGTCAACATTGGGTAACAGCGAAGATTTATGGACCATTGTTCGTAACATTGTAAAGGTTGTTGACGAGAACTGGCAAGAACCCGATAAAGGTATTTGGGAAATCAGAAGTGAAGGAAAACATTTTACCTTTAGCAAGGTGCTGTGTTGGGTAGCAATTGACCGTGCCAGGAAGATTGCTCAGCTGTTAAAATGCGATACCTACGCCGCGGCCTGGAAACAATTGGAAGAGAAAATTGCTGCTGATATTCATGAAAATGCCTGGTCAGAAGATAAGCATACATTTACGCAATCTTATGGCTCGAACGATCTTGATGCAGCAGTGCTTCTAATGGAATCGTATGGTTTTATTAAGGCAGATGACCAGCGTTATAAGAAAACCGTATTGGCCATTCAAAAGGAATTAGAACACGATGGGTTAATGTTCCGATACAAAAACGAAGATGATTTTGGTGAACCGCAATCAGCATTCACCATCTGCTCTTTCTGGTTGATTAACAGCTTATATAAAATTGGCTTGAAGGATGAGGCAACAAAGAAATTTGAGGCCTTGTTAGCTTGCTCCAATCATTTGGGATTATTTAGCGAAGATCTGGACTTTAAAACACGTCGCTTATTAGGTAATTTCCCACAGGCCTATTCACATTTAGCAAAAATAGAAACCGCTATAACATTATCTGGAGATGAAATATCCAAAGAAGAGCAGATTATGAAGTCGATCAGACACTAATGCTTATTACATCACAATTCATATAATAGAAAAAGCCGGCATATCAAAATAGCCGGCTTTTTCTTATTACTTTTAGTTATTTATTCAGCACTTGCAGGCACTTGTCCGCGCATTCCCATAATGTCACGATCAAACATATACAGGTTGTGATCTCCTAATAATTTCAACTTATCATTAATTGCTGCAACTGATGCTTCTTCTTCGATTTGCTCAGTTACAAACCATTGAATCCAATTATGAGTTGTAAAATCTTTTTCATCTAAACAAACTCCTACAATTCCACTGATAAGTTCAGTAACATATTGCTCATGCTCATATACTTTGGCAAATACAGCCTTAATATCCTTATAATCTGAAGGTGGCTGTTCTATGGAAGGAATAATAGCTTTCCCACCACGTTCGTTTACATATTTGATAAATTTCATCATGTGCAAACGTTCTTCTTCAGCCTGTGCATATAACCAATTTGCTGTGCCTTCATAACCATTGGTGTCGGCCCAAACAGCCATTGCCAAATATAAATTAGATGAGTAAGCTTCTTTTTCAATTTGATTAACCAGTATTTCTTCTACCTTTTTCTTAAGCATAACAGTTAAAAATTAAGTTTTTTCAATAGCAAATATACACTTAATAAACCATCAACGTTTCAGGGTGTTTAGCAGCATCCTTATTTATAATCATTCCACACAAATTACTCAAAGCGTTTGGTAGTTTGACAAAAATCACCTTTTTTGCATCCCGGAATTAAAGGTCTTTTAGTGTTAGATTAAACATTTTGACTTCTAATTTTTTATTAATGAAATCTTTATTCCATTATGATTAAAAAAGTATTAGTTGCTAACCGAGGCGAAATTGCTGTGCGCGTTATGCGTTCATGCCGCGAGATGGGTATTCGCTCGGTAGCTATTTTTTCAGAAGCTGACAGAACAGCTATGCATGTCAGGTATGCGGATGAAGCCCATTGCGTTGGGCCGGCTGCCTCAACCGAAAGCTATCTTAATATCAAAAAAATTCTGGAAGTTGCTAAAGTTTCCAAAGCAGATGCAATTCATCCCGGTTATGGTTTCTTATCTGAAAACGCCTTGTTTGCTGAAGAAGTAAATAAAGCCGGAATCATCTTTATCGGGCCATCAATTCATGCCATTAATACCATGGGTGATAAATTGACTGCTCGCCAGTTGATGATTGACTCTGGAGTACCCGTTGTTCCGGGAACGAAAGAAAACATAAACGACCCTAAAAAGCTCAAAAGTGTAGCTGCACAAATTGGTTACCCTGTGATGCTTAAAGCCAGTGCAGGTGGCGGTGGAAAAGGTATGCGTTTAGTTCGTGAGGAAAAGGATTTGGTTAATTCCTACGAAATGGCAAAGTCAGAAGCACGATCTGCCTTTGGTGATGATGCGGTTTATATTGAGAAGTATATCGAATCTCCTCACCATATCGAATTCCAGATTATGGCAGACCAGCATGGTAACTATGTTCACCTCTTTGAGCGTGAATGCTCTGTTCAGCGTCGCCACCAAAAGGTTGTTGAAGAAACACCTTCGCCACTGATGACACCTGAGTTAAGGAATAAAATGGGAGAACAGGCTATTGCAGCTGCTAAATCAGTTAATTATGTAGGTGCCGGAACCGTTGAATTCCTTGTTGATAACAAACTCAACTTTTACTTCCTGGAAATGAATACCCGTTTGCAGGTTGAACATCCTATTACAGAGCGTACCACAGGAGTTGACCTAGTTAAAGCACAAATTAATGTGGCAAATAGCTTGCCTTTGGAATTCAAACAAGAGGATTTAAAACAAAACGGACATGCCATTGAGTGCCGTATTTATGCAGAGGATCATCAAAATAACTTTATGCCTTGTCCGGGCGTTGTAAAAAATATTACCGAACCCATGGGGTTAGGAATGAGAACAGATGGCTATGTTTATGAGGGTTATGAGATCCCATACCATTATGACCCGATGATCTCTAAATTAATATCGTGGGCACCTACCAGGAAAGAAGCTATTGATCGAATGAAACGAGCTTTATATGAATACAAAATCACTGGTGTAAAAACCTCTATCCCATTCGTTGCTCGTATTATGGAAGCAAAGGATTTTGTTGATGGTGATTACGATACGCATTTCATTGAAAACAATATGGAGTTTTTAATGACTGAAGAAGATGATTGCATTGATTATTGTGAAGATATCGCTTTGTTTGTGGCTTACCTTGATTATACCCAAAAGTTGAAAGAGGCTGCCGATAAAACAAATGTGGCTACTCCAAACCAGTCGGCGTGGAAAGAATATGCACGCCGTAAGAATATTTTACGACTTTAAATCAAGTGTTATGCCAATAGAATTAAAGATAGATACACGCCGAGCCAGAATAAATATTCTTGAGCAGGATGGCTCCAAATACAAAGTTGATATTGATGGTCGTATTTATGATCTCGATCTTTTGAAAGTTGAATCCGACACCTATTCTATTTTAGTTGATGGACAATCGATTAACATGGAGATGATTGAAGGTGACAGTCTAAATGAATACAAAGTCAACACCATTAGTAATTATTACGAAATTGAAGTAATTGATGCAGCCCGACGCTATCGTAAGGCCTCTAAATCCGGATTAGATGGAGATAATAATGTTATTTCCACACCTATGCCTGGCAAAATTGTCAAAGTACCAGTTAATATAGGCGATACGGTTGAGAAGGGACAAACCGTAATCGTTGTTTCAGCAATGAAAATGGAAAGTGAATACAAAAGTGCCATTGATGGAGTTATTAAGAGTATACACGTTGCTGAAGGCGATGCCGTTGAAGGTCATCAACCATTAATTGAAATTGAATAACCTATTAATCAGAAACATGCAAAGTTTAGTAGAAAAATATAAGAAGTTTGAAGAGCGTAACCGTGAGGCCGAAGCTGGTGGCGGAGAAGCACGTATAGAAAAGCAACATAAGGGTGGCAAATTGACAGCCCGTGAGCGTATTGAAATTTTTCTGGATGCAGGAACATTTGTTGAGCTGGATAAATTAGTGAAACACCGTTGTACCAATTTTGGTATGGATAAAACCCATTTTCCGGGTGATGGATTTATAACCGGATATGGCAAGGTAGATGGCCGACTGGTGTATGTATTCGCTCAGGATTTTACGGTTTTTGGCGGCTCACTTAGTCGTACAAATGCCGATAAAATTATCAAAGTATCAAAATTAGCATTAAAAATGGGCGCCCCTTTAATTGGATTAAATGATTCAGGTGGTGCACGTATCCAGGAAGGTGTTCAGAGTCTGGCAGGCTACGGTGATATCTTTTATCTTAACGTAAAAGCATCGGGAGTTATTCCTCAAATTTCAGCAATTATGGGACCATGTGCCGGTGGTGCAGTGTACTCTCCTGCCCTCACCGACTTTATCTTTATGGTAAAGGATTCCAGTTATATGTTCGTTACCGGGCCCGATGTAATTAAAACTGTTACACACGAAGAAGTTACCAAAGAAGAGCTGGGAGGTGCCATGACTCATAATGCCAAGAGTGGTGTTGCTCATTTTATGGCTGATGATGACGAACAAACTTTAATGATGATCCGTGAATTACTGAGCTTTATTCCTTCAAACAATATGGAAGATCCTCCTGTAATGCCTACCACTGATGATATCCGCCGTGAGAATGAAGAACTTCAGGAATTGATACCTGCCGATCCTAACAAACCATACGATATGCATGATGTGATTGGGTCTGTAGTTGACAACAAGCACTTTTTTGAGGTGATGCCACATTATGCACAAAATATTATCACAGGCTTTGGCCGTATGGCTGGTCGTACAGTTGGGATTGTAGCCAATCAACCAAACTACCTGGCTGGTGTGTTAGATATTGAATCATCGGCTAAAGGAGCTCGTTTTGTGCGTTTCTGTGATGCCTTTAACATTCCTGTTGTGACTTTTGTAGATGTTCCCGGATTTTTACCAGGTACAGTTCAGGAATATGGTGGTATTATTAAGCATGGTGCTAAACTTCTTTATGCTTATGCCGAAGCTACAGTACCAAAGATCACTGTTATTACAAGAAAGGCATATGGTGGTGCTTATGATGTGATGGCTTCAAAACATTTGATGGCAGACATTAATTTTGCTTATCCAACTGCTGAGATAGCCGTTATGGGGCCAGAAGGAGCAGTAAATATCATTTTCCGTGGTGAAACTGATGAAATTGCTAAAACTGAACGTGTTGATGATTATCGTGAAAACTTCGCGAATCCATACCGTGCCGCTGAATTAGGTTATGTAGATGAAATTATCTTACCAAAAGATACCCGTTTTAAACTGATTCAGGCATTGGAAATGACGCAAAACAAGAGTGAATCGGCACCATTGAAGAAACACGGAAACATTCCGTTATAACCATAAAAAAAGTATGATCGTCAAAACCTGACAGTCATACTTTTCTAACTTCTTATCTTATACTCTCGCATTACATTATATTGGTGTATTGCGAGATTTTTCTTTTAAAAAGATGTACTTTCCTAATACAGCTCTTAGGCGTTTACCAATATCCCTTCTGGGCTTAAAATTACTTCTTTCCATTCTCCTTCTACAAGCTCTGTGGTATGTGTAAAACCAGCTTCAATCAACATTTGTGCTACTTCAGAAAATGCATTGGTTAAACGATCAGGATGATGCGCATCGCTATTAATGGTAATTGGAATATTCAATTCTTTAATCTTTCCAAAATGCTCTGGTCCTGGGAATAAATGTCCATCACGGTAATAAGCTTTTGTATTGATTTCCACAATCACACCTTTCTCTTTTATTAATTCAAGGGTTTTATTGACTTCATCAATATACCATTGGTCACTTTCATTAAAGAGCTTAAAAGCCTTGTTGTGCATTTTAACCTTGTCCATATGTCCAATGATGTCAGGTGTTCCAAGCTCAATCATCTCTCGTTGCAGTTCATAATAACGCTTTGCTGCCCTTTTTATATCACCATTAAAAGTTTCTTCCAGTCCCTTTAAAAATTCATCTGCAGGCGCATCAACAGCCCAATGTGTTCCATCATTCATCTGCCCGATAAAATGAACTGAACCTACTGTATAATCTAAGTTGGCTTGTATTATCATTTCAGCTTTTGGTGAAGCCAGCCCCGGTATGTAATCTACTTCAAGCGATTTGTATACATTAATCTGATCTTTATACTTCTTTTTCAGGCTTTCAACTTCTTCGAGATAATCATTTAGCTTAAATGCGGGCATATTCCAATCTGTTGGAAAGGGAACTGGTGCATGAGACGATATCCCGATAGTGTTCATTTTTAACTCTATTGCTTTAGTAATATACTCCTCGATCTTCTCTTGTCCATCACAATACTCACAATGTCCGTGGTAATTCGTCCAGCCCATAATAATTGATCTTTATAAAGATTTAACTGTCTGTGTAATTTTGCTTTTAATTCAGAAGCAAAAATTAAAAAATATCTCTAAACTAAAGCAAAAACACGCATTAAATTTAATTAAACAATTCTATTACTGGTAAACATGAATTTGCCTTGAATGTTTAACTTTGCAGCTTCAAAATTGAAGGACAATGGGTTTTATTGAGGAAATAAACAGAAGACGAACATTTGCCATAATTAGTCACCCGGATGCGGGTAAAACAACACTTACGGAAAAACTACTGTTATTTGGTGGTGCAATCCATGTGGCAGGTGCAGTAAAATCAAATAAGATAAAAAAGACAGCCACATCAGATTTTATGGAGATTGAAAAACAAAGGGGTATTTCGGTCGCCACATCAGTAATGGGCTTTGAATACGATGGTTATAAAGTAAACATTTTGGATACTCCTGGTCACCAGGATTTTGCAGAAGATACTTTTCGCACACTAACGGCCGTTGATAGTGTAATCATTGTTGTGGATGCTGCTAAAGGTGTTGAGGCACAAACTCGTAAGTTGATGGAAGTTTGCCGGATGAGAAACACACCTGTAATTGTTTTTATCAATAAACTCGATCGCCCGAGTAAAGATCCTTTTGACCTGCTGGATGAAGTAGAAGAAGAACTAAAAATTAAAGTTCGCCCCTTAAGCTGGCCAATCGGTAATGGTCCTCAGTTTAAAGGAGTCTATAATCTGTTTGACGAGAGTTTATACCTTTTTGAACCCGGCAAGCAGGTGTTAGAAGAAGGCATTGCAATTCAGGATTTAAGCGACAAAACAATTGATGATCAGATTGGTGAAGATTCGGCAGATATGATGCGTGAGGAATTGGAACTGGTAAATGGCGTATATCCTGAATTTGAATCTCAGACTTATATGGATGCAGAGGTCGCACCTGTATTTTTTGGTAGTGCGCTTAATAATTTCGGGGTTAAAGAATTATTGCAGTGTTTTCTTAAGATAGCTCCTTCACCACAACCTTCACAGTCTGAAGAGCGACTGGTAAATGCAGAAGAAGAAAAGATGACTGGTTTTGTTTTTAAGATTCATGCCAATATGGATCCTAATCACCGTAACCGATTAGCCTTTTTAAAAATCTGTTCGGGAAAATTTCAGCGTAACACCAATTACCTTCACGTACGACAAGGTAAAAACATGAAGTTTTCGAGCCCAACTGCATTTATGGCCGAAAAGAAATCTATTATTGATGAAGCCTACCCTGGTGATATTGTTGGTATACCTGATACTGGTAATTTCAAAATCGGTGACACTGTTACATCGGGAGAAAAACTTCACTATAAAGGAT
>NZ_CEXQWX010000161.1:0-13395 GCF_982718395.1 Carboxylicivirga sp. | reverse complement strand
CTAACATCTCGTAAGGATCAATACCAACAGGTAAAAAGTTAATGTAACGTTCGGTCAGACTACCACTTCTTGCGGCATGCCCCAACCAGATTTCGGAACTGAATCGGGATGACAAGCGGCGACTCACTCCGATACTAAAGGAACTGTTTAGGTTGCCTGATGATAGATCATCATAAAAAGATTCGAAGTGAGGGTCGGGACGATTGGCATTAGCCTGATTGTACTCAAAGCGAGCCGAATAAACCAATTGCCATTGATTGTAACGACTCTGAAATTCAGCAAAAGCAGCTGTTTTATGAATATAGGCATCCTGCCAAACGTTGTCATAAACTGTATTTCCTGCATTAGGTCCCATCAGAAAATGACGTCTTCGTTCACCTTCGGCTTTATCGCCCCTGAAATCAATTCCGGCATATAGTTGGTTGTTAGTAAATTGAAAGTTCAACTCGGACCGACCACCGTAGTTATAAGTTTTGGCAGCTGTTTCTGCATCTACTTTTCGGGGTTCAAGCAGCTTGTCGTAGTTATCCATCAGATGATCAACATAGGTACCATAAATACTTGTATTCCATTCTTTCAGTTTTTTATTAAACCGGATGGTATGATGCATGCTGCCCAACCAGGTGTCGTCTTTGCGTAAATCCATTGGTAAGGCAGGAAAATCAACATTTTTGGCATAATTACGACTGATGTTGAATCGAATACTTTGCTGTTGTCCTGTTTTTAATACGAGTGAAGAACCTATATTATTGCGATAAAAAGAAGACAGCACTTTATTTCCATTACCATCTTTATAGTTATCGCCTGTTGATATTGAACCAAAAAGTTTTAAGTTAGCTGCTTTACCTGATATGTTAGCTATGGCTTCGCTTCTGTTTATGGAGCCATTGCTTTCGTATACACCACTTAAGCGACCACTTGCTTTGGTTTTTGTGCTAAATTGAGGTTCTGGTGTCTGAAAGTTAATGGTACCTCCAAAGGCATTACCATAACGCAGAGAGTAGGGACCTTTCAGAACTGTGATCTGAGAAAGCATGTTAACCGGCATTTGACTGGTTGGAGGATCCATTCGGTTTGGGCAAGCTGCATTGGCACTTTGTGCTCCGTCCAAAACGATGTTTAACTGTTCGTATTTGAAACCGCGTAACACAGGATCAAAGCCGTAATTTCCACTTTTACGTATCAGGCCAACTTCGGGCAATTTAGCGAGAATTGCAGAAGCATCATGCGATACACGGTTTGGGTTATTAAATACAACAGACGTTGAGTCAGTTTGTATTTGGTGCAGAGCGATTACACTTATCGGTTGTAATTCAAATTGTTGTTTCGCCCATAAAATCTCGCCTTTTTCAATATAAATATCCAGCTCATTGGGTGAAATAACTAATACTCCATAATTGAGATGTGAAATATGCAGTTTGGTTGATTTTTTTTTATCAATTGTAATGATGCCATTATCATTGGTAATTCCTTGTTGTTTATCATATTGATAACTGGCATTGATAATGGGTGTTTGGCTATGTATATCAATTAGTTTGAGTGCTTGGCCAAATGAATAGACCACATTGATACACAGCAAAAACACCACGAATAATATTTTTTTACTCATGTTTGTTTCTGTCGATGTTTATTAAAATTTGATCTTGTTGTGCAGCAGGTTATCTCAAACACTTTGTTTGATTTGCACATTGAATCAGTTTGGTTTAGATCAAATATTGTGGTGGATGAAAGACATCAATAATGACAGAATTGTAGTTTGGCTTATCAATGTGTTTAAATAGGATTTCTCTAAAAGATTGGGTGGGAGAGAATGTTAATTTGCAAGTAATAAATCCGTCAATGGTAATTTCACGTTGATTTGGATTGGGTGATGTTTTTTCTTGCTCAGATTGCTGCTCCATTTGCTTTTTGAGTTGACAACATCCCTGGCAAGAGTTGTCCTCCACATCTTTTTGTACACAAAGGTTTTTAGCTATGTAATTCTGATTGACTTTGAAAATCAACCATGTAAAACTGTATTGCGTCGTTGCAAGAATACTGGCCAGAGCCAATAATATGGTTAAGATTTTTTTCAATAATCCAGATGTGTTGCCATTATAACAAGAGCGCATCCGGATTGTTTTCGTTAGATATTTTTAAAAATCATCCTTAGCGTTACCAAGGAATTTAAAGTTATAAGTTACAGTAAAGATAGGTTTACCAAAGATTGACATCTTATATCCTTGTATTTTATCACCTTCTGATCGGAAGAAAATATTGTAAGCATTTTGTCGCCCCAATACATTATAAACAGCAAATGTCCAAGAGCTATGATTTGCTTTTTTCTTGATTAGGTTTCCGTTAATGGTAGCCGCTAAATCCAGTCGAATGTAATCAGGCATTCGCATAGAGTTTCTATCGGAATAATAAACCTTTTGTGCCCCACCAAACTCATAGTAAGCCACCGGTGCTGTAAATGGCCTTCCGGTACTGTAAAAGAAGTTAGAAGAAACATTCACACGGCGACTAAATTTGTAGTTGGCTACAAACTTAAAATCGTGTGGTTTATCGTAGTTAGCTGGGAAGTAATCACCATTATTCACCTGTTCTTCTTCAAATTCGCTGTCTATTTTATGAAGAATGCGTGAGTATGTGTAATTCATCCAACCAGTTAATTTACCTCTTTTTTTCTGGATCATTAATTCCACACCATAAGCTTTTCCACTTCCATTTAGTACATCAGTTTCCAGGTGTTCATTCATTACCAATTTTGCTCCACCTTTATAATCAATGATATTTTTTAATTGTTTGTAGTAGGTTTCGATTGAAGCTTCAATACTGTTGTTACGCAGGTTCTTATAGAAACCAATGGAATACTGATCACCTCTTTGGGGCTTTAGGTATTTATCGCTAAGCTTCCAAATATCTGTCGGTGCCATTGCTGCAGTGTTGGAGATCATTTGAATGTACTGGTACATTCGGTTATACCCAAGTTTTAGAGAGCTGGTTCCGCTAACACGAATATTCGATGAAAGCCGTAGTTCAGGTCCTGAGTAGAAGGATACAGCACCATTACCATGATAGGTTGTGTCAGTAATATTATCAATGCTACGTGGCTGGCCACTTAAGTAATTGTATTGTGTTTTTGGCCCGAAATTAGCGTACATTGAATATCGTAACCCAGCTGATAATGACATAAATGGTGTTAATTCAAACTCATCACTGATGTATAATGCAGCTTCCAGGGCCTGTTCTTTTTCCAGCTCTTTAAAAGCAATCAGAGATTCACTTGATGAGGGCGTTTGTTTTCCTGGCGATAGATCGTACCAGGTAGCATTCAATCCAAAATCAATTTTATGGTTTTTACTTGACAAATAGGAAAAATCAGACTTAAAACTATACTGATTAAGTCGGTAATCAATTTCATGTAGAAGGCTTGAATCAGTCCGCGACTCCGTTGTATAGTCATAGTTACTAACAATACCAGAAAATGTTGAGAATAATTTAGGACTAAATACATGTTTCCATTTAAGGGTTGATGCTAAAGTGTTGTATTCAAAAGCATCTTCGGTATAATAATCAAAATCATCGTGGCTGTAATACCCTGAAAGATAAAGGCTGTTTTTATCATCAATATCCCACGAAAAACTACCTTGTAGATCATGGAAATTGGCTGAACTGTTTTTTAGCTTGGCATCGTCGAGAAGGTTTAAAACCCAATCGGAATAGGTTGTACGTGCGGCCAATATAAAGGAACTCTTATCTTTCTTAATAGGAGACTCCAAAGTAAGTCGACCAGAAACAGGGCTAATACCTCCATTAAGTTTCGTTTCTTTCCTGTTTCCTTCTTTCACAGTCATGTCCATGACCGATGAAACACGTCCTCCATATTTTGCAGGTATACCACTTTTGTACAATGTAATATCCTTGATAATATCGGAATTGAATCCGGAGAAGAACCCAAAGAAGTGAGATGTATTGATTATTGGTGCATCACTTAACAGAATCAAATTCTGATCGGTACTTCCTCCTCTTACATTAAATCCGTTAGATGCTTCGCCTACGCTTTGAACACCAGGAAGCAATAAGGTTGTTTTAATCACATCAGCCTCACCCATTCCTAAAGGTAACTGTTTAAGGGTTTTCATAGTGATCTTATCCATTCCCATGCGCAGATTACGAACAGGATCTTCTGTTTTAGCTGTAATAACAACTTCTTTCAAAGAGGTAGGTTTGCTTTTCAGTTCCACGTCCAACGAACCATCGGAGTGAATAACAATATTGCGATGAGCTGTTTTCATACCAACAGAGCGGTATTCAACCTTATAACGACCTTTTGGTAAGGAGAATGAGTAGTGGCCGTATAAATTGGTTACAGTACCGTTTTTTAAATCATCGATGTAAACTACCGTTCCAACTAATGGTTCACCACTTTCAGAATCAGTAATTTTACCACTGAGGGTAGCCATGTTTGAATACCGATTTTTTGAAGGGTTGCCGATGGAAAACAACATGTACTCCTCACTAATATTAGATTCTTCCTCCTTATGCTTCCGTAGTGCTTCATAAACAATTGTGTCGACTTTGAGAGAGGCAATATCGTTAAGGTAACTGCGGTATCGATCAGAAAAATCGGTTTTTATTTTATAACCTTTTGTAAAAACAACCTCCATATCATTTATAAACGTGTAGTTAAGGCCACTTTCTTTCGCCAACCAATTGATTGCTTGCTTATAACCAAGCTGACTAAAATTGGGATTAAAAGTTAAGCTGTCGGTCCATGTATTTGAATAGTAAAAGCGATAGCTCGATTCTTTTTCAATATGTTGAATTAACTCATCAAAAGAGACAGAATCTTTCTGAAAACTTATTGTTTGACCAACAGCATTAAAAATAGGCACAAGGAAAATTAGAAGAATAAAACGTTTCATTGGTTGGGGTTAGATAGAGTCAATAAATTGAATAAGTTGTATTAACTGATGATTGGTCATTTTTTTATAAGAAGGATTGATTGACTTAATCTTCCTTTTTACCAATTTTCGTTGATCATGAAATAATTTAAGAAGTTTTCTTTTGGTGGTTATGTCATGAAATAATTCTTGAACTGACAAGTAACGTTTGATATCATGTCGATAGGTAGTTATGCCGTCTTCTAAACCAAGAATTACATAGTGTTTTATCAATAATCGAGAATTTTCTGAATGATAGATAGGTTGATAAAACCCCGGACTCAGATTAGTATTATTATTTTTCTCCATAATTTGAATAAAGGAGAATTCTTTTTTATCGAAATTAATAGAGAAGGAGTCAATTTTTGTTTTATTAATTTCGATGTGAATATTTGAGAACACGAAATAGTTTGGTATAACAATCAACTTATCCTTATGTAAATCGTACTTTAATTGTTTATTACGATACTCTTTCCCTTCAATAAAAATACTTCCGGTTCCATGTGCATTATTTAAGTAAGGATTGGGATTTCTAGGAAGGTGATATGGTTTATATTCTCGTCCATTAATATAAGTCAGTGGATTATAAAAAACAGAGTCGTATAACAGTAGGGCTGTATCAACATCACTTGTATTAGTGTTTGAATTGGTGTTTTGTCCTTGGATTTGTGCGGAAATAGCTATAAGTACACATATAGTATACACTATGGGGCGGGTAGGGCTTAACATTTAGGTTGAGTTTTAATTGATTAGGAACAAAAATATAAAAAGCTTTGAAATACTACTCTTTATATTTAAAAATTCAATCATTTCATTTACCGAATTATAAAGTATGAGATTTTTTTTGCAGTTTTGGACTTATAATTTACAAACCATAACTTAATCTTAACTACCCATGAACGGGAAAATTATCTGCATTTTTCTATTTCTGATTGGCTTATCATCTTGCCTTGAACCATACGAAGTAAATATTAAAGATTATAAAGATTTATTAGTTGTTGATGCTTTGATTACTGATGAAGTAAAGAACCATCGTGTTCATTTGTCGCGCTCAGTTCCTAATTTAGATGAAACGCCACAGGTCGAAGCTGGTGCATTAGTCATAATCAAAGATGAAAATCATAATGAAGAAGTATTGACTGAAGTTGCACCAGGTGTCTATGAAACGGATCAAAAGCAGTTTATTGCGAAAGTAGGTGGTACCTACACATTATCAATAAGAACTGCGAATGGACAGGAATATCAATCATCACCTTGCAATATATTACCAAAGTCAACTTTAAATAAGGTTTACGTTAAAACAAGCAAAAAGTGGAATGAAGATAGGACAATTGAAAACTACGGACTAACTATATTAGTTGATGGAAATTCTTATGAAAATGGTTATATGCGTTGGGAGTATGAAGAAGACTGGAAGTTTAAGGTACCATATGCTCCTATTATAAGATATGATTATGATGCTCAAAGTTGGGTTCGTATCATTAAACCAGAGAATGAAATATGTTGGAAAAGTAGTATATCAAATGAGGTGATAATACACTCATTAGCCAACCAAGGTAATTTTGAAGTAAAGGCGAAAGAAATATGTTTTATTCCTTCAGGATTAACAGATAAGTTGTCTGTTAGATATAGTATTCTCATTAAACAAATGAGTATTTCTAAAGGAGAATATGAGTTTTGGAATAAATTGAAAATTTCACTTGAAGATACTGATAACATAGCTGGAAATCAACCTTTTTCAATTAAAGGTAATATAAAGAATATCAATGATAGTAAGGAACCTGTTCTTGGATACTTTCAAACTGGTAGTGTTAGTTTTCAAAGGCTTTATATAGATAGAAATGAAGTTGTTAGTCTTGGCTTACCAATGACCCCGTCTAATTATGGTTGTTTATTAAATACTTTTATTGCTGATGGGAAGGATTATGATACACCTTTGGAGATTTATGAAGACTTAGTGGTATCGGGTAAGTTGCACTTGCATGATGTTGTGAATGATGAATCTGGGATGAGAGTAATCGGTTTAATGCTTACCTCAGCCACTTGTTCAGATTGCACCTATTCAGGAACCCTTAGGAAACCAGATTTCTGGGAAGATTAAATAACATCAATATGAGAAAACAGACTTTAGCTCTAGTGGCAATGTTATTTATTGCTAATATAGCCGGTTCGCAGGAGAAAATCATTTTTAATAGTGATCGTGATATTTACATAGGTGGTGAAGACCTGTGGTTATCGGTTATAAACAATGATAGGGAAACTTCTTTAAGTAAGGTGGTGTATATCGAGTTGTTAAACAAGTATAATACACCGGTAGTTCAGGAGAAATTATTCCTTGAAAATAATCTGGCAAGTTCAAGATTTACTATTCCCGACACTATCTCAACAGGTAACTATTTATTGAGAGCTTATACAAGCTGGATGAGAAATTACTCACCAGAGTGCTACACACATCAGGTAATTTCTGTAATCAATCCATTTGTTGATAATGCCTTAAAGAACCTTAAGGTTAAAAGTGACAATAGAATTGAAGGAGAATTAGTAAATAAAACAAGTGCTCAGGTTATTAAGGGATTAAAGAAAAACTATACGCAAAGACAAAAAGTTAGCCTTGAAATAGCACAGAACAATGATTGGGAATATGTAACAGTTTCTGTTACCAGATCAGGACTTACCAAATCTAACAAGCAATCTGCGATTGATAATATTGTATATAAAATCAGATCATACACTAAATTGCCGGAGCCGAAAGGAGAAATTATATCAGGTGTAATTAGTAATATCGAAACCGGAGAGCCCATTATCAATGAGAAAATGATGCTTAGTTTTATAGATGAAACTGCAATATTAAAATTCTCAACTACAGATTCGACTGGACGTTTTGCTTTTGTTATTAATCGTTTTGGGGTGGAAGAAATGGTAATTCAACCATACTCTTCCGACACAACTAAGCTTAATTATAAAGTGACATTGGATGATCAGTTTTCATCTGAATATGCCAATTTAGAAATTCCAGAATTAGTGATCGATTCGACCAAGCTGGAGCATATTAACAGTGCTATTGTTAATATGCAGATTAATACAATCTATTCTGATTATCTTGCTAATGTTGCTAAGGCAGATTCAATTGAGAAAGCTGAAGCATTTTATGGTAAACCGGAAAGGACAACAATTATTGATAAGTTTATCGATCTTCCGACCACCGAAGAAGTTGTTCGGGAAATCGTTCCCTTTGCAACTTTAAAGCGACAGAAAGGCCAATATATTTTTAGAACCTACGAGGATAACTCTTTATATCCACGAGATGGTAAAACAATGCCATTTGTTGACGGTGTACCTGTTTATGATGTTAATCGTATTCTGGATATTAACCCTGAATACCTCAAAAAGGTTGATTTACTAAATCTGAACTATTATTATCAGGATGAAAATCTGGGGCGTTTATTGCTATTTTACACTAATGATGGTGATATGGGAAACATGGATTTTGACCACCGGATTTTCAGACAAGCCCATAAAGGTTTTCTGTACAACTATCAATATAAAAGCCCAGATTATACAATCAATCAAAATCAACAATCACGGACTGCTGACTTTAGAAATTTACTTTATTATTCAACGTTTTGTGCAGACAATGCAAATGTTATTGAAGTTGATTTTACGACAGGTGATGACAAAGCTGCCTATGATGTGGTTGTCTCTGGATATAAAGAGAATGGGCAAACAGAGCAATTTGTAAAAACTTTTGTAGTTGAGTAGGAATTCGTCATTTGTAACGAATAATTTTTATTTCTTCATACATTTGTAATCCTGTTCAAAGAGATTCCTAATGAGAAGAGAATTTGATTTTTTAGTGATTGGCTCGGGTATTGCCGGGTTGAGTTATGCGCTAAAAGTTGCACAACATGGTTCGGTAGCTATTATTAGTAAAACCGATCTCAACGAAACAAATACAGCTTATGCACAAGGTGGTATATCTTCAGTAATGTATGAACCAGATTCATTTGAAAAGCATATAGAAGATACTTTAATTGCAGGTGATGGAGTTTGTGATATTGAGGCTGTTAAAAAGGTAGTAGAGGAAGCACCTGAGCAGATTGAGCAATTACTTTCATGGGGAACCAATTTTGATAAAAATGACGATGGTAAGTTTGATTTACATCGGGAGGGAGGTCATTCAGAGTATCGAATTTTACACCATAAAGATAACACTGGTGCAGAAATACAGAGGGCTTTGATAGATGAGATAAGAAACCATCCTTCTATTACAACTTTTGAAAATCATTTTGCGGTTGATGTTATAACTCAGCATCACCTTGGGCGTGTTACTGAACCCTGGATGCGTGATATTGAGTGCTACGGGGCCTATATACTCAATAAAACTAATGGACAAATAGAAACCTTCTTAGCCAAAACAACTATGATGGCTACAGGCGGTATTGGTAGCGTATATCAAACTACTACTAATCCATTGATTTCAACAGGAGATGGCGTAGCAATGGTATTCAGGGCCAAGGGAATTATTGAGAATATGGAATTTGTACAGTTTCATCCAACAGCCTTGTATAATTTATCTGAACGTCCATCATTCCTGATTACAGAAGCAATGCGCGGATATGGAGGTATTTTGAGGCGTCAAAACGGGCAGGAGTTTATGCTTGAATACGATGAGCGAGGTTGTTTGGCACCTCGTGATATTGTAGCTCGGGCCATTGATAATGAATTAAAGAACAGGGGAGAAGAGTTTGTTTATCTGGATGTAACTCATAAGCCAGCCAGCGAAACTAAGCAGCATTTCCCAAATATTTATAAAAAATGTTTGTCATTAGGAATTGATATAACCAGGGATTATATACCTGTGGTTCCGGCTGCTCATTATTTATGTGGTGGTATTAAAGTTGATTTGAATGGATGTAGCTCGATCGCTAACTTATATGCCGCCGGAGAATGCGCATCAACCGGGTTGCATGGTGCTAACCGATTAGCGAGTAATTCATTAATAGAAGCTCTTGTGTTTTCTGATGCCGCGTATAAAAATGCTATCAGGAAAATAGATGCTATCGAATTTAATCAACGCATCCCTGATTGGAACGATGAAGGAACCTCTCATCCAGAAGAGATGATTTTAATTACCCAATCGAATAAAGAAGTTCAGCAGATCATGAGCAAGTATGTAGGTATCGTTCGTTCCAACATACGTTTAAATAGGGCCTATGATCGACTTGAAGTAATTTATCGCGAAACAGAAGCATTATATCAAGCCTCGAAGGTATCTGAAAAGATATGCCATCTTCGTAATAAGATTAATGTGGGATATCTGATCATTAAAATGGCACGGAAAAGAAAAGAAAGTCGCGGTCTACACTATAACCTTGATTTCCCCAATAAGTTGGAGAGCTAAAATGGCTCTAAGCATTGCTTATTGAGTAGAATTATTACTTTTACAGCCGTAACAACCAGAGTTTAAATTGAAAATCCTTCAGATTAATAAAACTGATACTGGTGGCGGGGCAGCTGTGGCTGCTAATCGCCTGCATCGTGCATTGCGAAAAAATGGTATTGAATCAACTTTATTAGTGCAGGATTTGAATCAGAAGGCAGAGGCAGTTCATGCGGTTGACACGGGTTTTTTATATCGAAAAAAAGCTTTTGCACGATTTGCCTGGGAACGTCTGACCTTTTTACCATATGAGCGAAATGCATCCGTGCGCTTTGCTTTTTCTCCGGCCAATACAGGAATTGATATTTCGCAACACCCTTTGGTTAAAGAAGCTGATATTATTCATTTGCATTGGATAAATCAAGGTTTTCTTTCAATAGATTCTTTAGGTAAACTCATGAAGTGTGGTAAACCAATTGTATGGACACAACATGATATGTGGAGCTTTACTGGAGGATGTCATTATGCCGGAACTTGCTTAGAATTTCTTGAGTTTTGTTCATACTGCCCGTTCCTGCGTAAATCAGGTAAAAAGGATTTATCAGCCAGGTTGTTTGCTCAAAAAAGAAAAATATACAGCGAATCTCCTTTAAGTATCGTTACATGTAGTAAATGGTTAAGGACACTATCTCAGGAAAGTAAACTTCTTCGACGGAAAGATTTTTATAATATACCAAATCCAATAGATACAGATTTTTACAAACCCAGGGTTAAGGAAGAAGCGCGTGAGCGACTCAATCTGCCATTTGATAAGAAATTGGTGTTATTTGGTGCTGCCAACGTGAATGATCCTCGGAAAGGTATGCGCTACTTTATTGAAGCCTTAAGTATTCTTGGTGAAAACTTTCCGGTAGTTAAAGATAATACTGAATTGGTTGTGTTTGGGAAGATGAATACCGAAACGGCAAAGTTATTTCCTTTTAAAACTAATTCATTCAGGTTTGTATCAGATCCCAATGTATTAGTTGATTTATATAGTGCTGCTGATACCTATGTATTGCCTTCATTGCAGGATAATCTGCCCAACACAGTTATGGAATCACTTGCTTGTGGTACTCCTGTGGTTGGATTTAGTATTGGTGGTGTACCTGAAATGGTTACGCATGGCCAATCTGGATATCTGGCCGAAGTGAAAAATTCCCTGAGTCTGGCAACCGGTATTTACGATACATTATTTGTGAGCAACAACGAAAGTCTAAGTCTTAATGCCCGTAAAAAAGCTGTGGAATGTTACTCAGAAGAGGTGGTGGCTGATCAATATAAGGCTGTGTACGAATCTTTATTAAAGTAAATGTTGATGAAAAAGCCTGTTATCAGCATTATTACAATTGTTTATAATGGAGTTGATACCCTTCAAAAAACAATTAATAGTATTGCAAACCAGTCTTATGATCATATCGAATATATAATAGTTGATGGCGCATCAGAAGATGGAACTATTACCTTAATTGAGAAAAATAAAAGAGCTGTTTCAAAATGGATTAGCGAACCAGACAAAGGTTTATATGATGCCATGAATAAAGGCCTTGATATGGCAACTGGCGATT
Organism: Carboxylicivirga sp.; assembly: GCF_982718395.1. Taxonomy (NCBI): domain Bacteria; kingdom Pseudomonadati; phylum Bacteroidota; class Bacteroidia; order Marinilabiliales; family Marinilabiliaceae; genus Carboxylicivirga; species Carboxylicivirga sp. Next base: position 1,480 of record NZ_CEXQWX010000161.1, on the reverse strand, counting down.
ATGTCTGGTTTGTCAACTCAGGTGATGAAATCTATAACACCTCTACTATTGCAGAATTGATAGAAGGCTTTGCAGATAAGACGCCCGATGTGATTTATGGTGATACTGTCATGATTGATGAGAATGGTAATGAAATAGGCGAGAGGCGATTACAACCACCAATACAACTATCATGGAAGGATTTTCGGAATGGTATGTTGGTAAGTCATCAATCTATATTGGTTTCTACAAGAATTGCAAAACCTTATAACACTAAATACAGGTTCTCAGCTGATTTTGAATGGTGCTTGCTTGCACTGAAAGAAGCAACGCAGATATACAATTCAAATTTGGTATTATCTCGCTTCTTGGATGGAGGTTTAACCAAGCAAAACATTGTTCCCGGACTGAAGGAACGTTTTGATATAATGCGGCGATATTTTGGTCTTATTCCCACGCTTTGGAAGCATATACCAATAGGACTTCGATTCCTTTGGTATGTGACGAGAAACAAGCGATTTTAAGTTATAAATAATAAAACCCGAAGGGCGACTATTCTTGAAACTAAAAATAGTCGCCCTCCGGGTAAACTGTTTTACAACTCTTCGGATGAGTAAATGTTATGCTTTCAGCTGATCTCTTAAATTTTTTAATAACCTTTCTGTCTCCTCCCAGCCAATGCACTCATCGGTGATGGAAACACCATAAGCCAGCTTACTTTTGTCCGCATTCAATTTTTGACAACCGAAGTTAAGGTTACTTTCTATCATGATACCGATTATCGAATTATTACCATCTTTAATTTGTTGGGTAATATTTTCTAAAACCAATGATTGATTAGCTGCTTTTTTGCCACTGTTAGCATGGCTGCAATCGACCATGATGCAAGGCTCAAGACCTCTTTTTCTAAGCTCTTCCTCGTATTGCGTAATGTGTTGAGACGAGTAATTAGGTTCTTTTCCTCCTCTCAGAATAATGTGTGAGTTAGAATTTCCTTTTGTCCTTACAATTGCAGCTTTTCCATCTGGATTTATGCTCACAAAGTTATGAGGAGCCGATACAGATTCGCAGGCATTAATGGCAATATCAATGCTTCCTTTAGTGCCATTTTTAAAGCCAACAACCGAGGATAAACCACTTGCCATATTTCGGTGGCTTTGTGATTCTGTTGTGCGGGCACCAATAGCCGTCCATGAGAACATATCCTGTATATATTGCGGTGTAACAATATCTAATGCTTCACCTGCCGCAGGTAAGCCTAGATCGGCCACATAAAGTAATAGCTCCCGGGCCATTTTCAATCCATCTTCTACTTTGCAACTATTATCCAGGTGTGGATCGTTAATTAGTCCTTGCCAGCCAATTGTTGTACGAGGTTTTTCAAAATAAACACGCATTACAAGGTAAAGCGTATCGCTTACTTCATCTGCGAGTTTTTTTAGCCTGCGTGCATACTCTTTTGCAGCTACAATATCGTGAATAGAGCAGGGGCCAACAACTA
>NZ_CEXQWX010000160.1:0-13448 GCF_982718395.1 Carboxylicivirga sp. | reverse complement strand
GGATAGATGGTAATACTTATACATCAAGTAACAATACAGCTACACACACATTGGAGAATATACATGGCTGTGACAGTGTGGTTACCTTGGATTTAACCATGCATTACAGTAACACGGGAACCGATGTAATAACCGCCTGTGATAGTTATACCTGGATAGATGGTAATACTTATACATCAAGTAACAATACAGCTACACACACATTGGAAAATGTGCATGGTTGTGATAGTGTGATTACCTTGGATTTAACTATAAATACTGTAGATGTTTCAGTAAAAGAAAATGGTTTAACATTTACGGCTAATGCAAATGAGGCAAATTACCAATGGATTAATTGTGATAATGATTACACTCCAATTGATGGGGAGACAGGTCAAAGTTTTACACCTATAGAAAATGGCAGTTATGCAGTTATAGTAGATAATGGTTTATGTGCTGATACATCTATGTGTTATACGGTAACCGTAACAGGTATAAACAGGATTGAAAATAATCCACTTGATATTTATCCAAATCCAGCAAATGATATTATTGAGATTGGTATAGTAGAAAATGAGATACTTAAAATTAAAGTATTTAATATGTCCGGGAAGAAGGTGTTAGAAAAAATACCAGAAACACAAAATGAAAAAATAGATTTATCAGGTTTCGGCAACGGGTTATATATTATCATGGTAGAAACAGATAAAGAAATCTATACATCGAAAATAATAAAAGAGTAAATTAAGGATAAAGGCCTGGCGGTTCTACCTGTCAGGCTTTTAATAAATGTATACAAGCCTTGCACTTTAGCTTCCTTTGATATTCACATTTTGTAAAAGCAAAAATTGTAAAGAGGGACAAGGAAAATGGTTAACTATAAGGAATTTTCAGTCTTTCAATAAACACTATCAACACAGTTGGTATGTTACCTTTTGTTACCCCGACGTTAACATGTATTTCTTAGTTAAAATTTAATTACTCCTGACCTTTGTAGTATACTAAAGAGAATAAATGAACAAACTAAAAAATAAAGCTGAAACACTTAAGAAAAAAATTAGTGAGCACTCACAAGTTTTAAAAAACTATATGATTGATGACAACGGGAAGAAAGTATTAAAAAAGAATCTAAAATTTTAAAAAATTGAAACATTATGAGCACAAACTTTGCACAATTATCAATGAAAATCTTCTCTGTCATGAAGGTAGGTCAGAAGCATTGCAGGATGTTGACGACAACCTTATTTCAACAATTATAACTAAGGACTTTTCAACACTGTCAAATTATTGATTAACAATAAAATTGAATAAATATTAGCCTATGAAATTCAGGATAATTACACTCATTACAACCTGTTTGCTCTTGGTATATAGTATACAACCAACGCTTGGTCAAACAAAGCATACCGTAGGAGCATCGGGTAAAGATTTTACCACCATACAAGAAGCTGTTAACAGTGCATCAGTGGCAGAAGGTGATATCTTAATGCTTGAAGATGTAGTGCACACAGAGTACAACATAAATATCAATAAAAGTGTGGTAATTGCCGGAACAGGAGCAGAAACCACGACTATTCAGGCAGCTGCAAGTACAGCCGAAGCAACGGAACGTGTTTTCACTATTGCTTCAGGTACTACAGTAACCATAATTGACCTGACTATTACACATGGTAATACAACATTAAACGGTGGAGGTATTTATAATCAAGGTAACCTAACAGTTACCAATTGTAATATCGTCGATAATAATACAACCGGTAATGGAGGTGCTATTGCCAATTCTGGAGTACTTGCTGTTACCCGCACAAAGATATCTACTAATGCAGCAACAGTAAAAGGTGGAGGAATATGGGTAGCTAACGATAGCGAAAGTATACTTATTGAAAACTGTATTATTGAAAACAATACTGCAAATGAAGGAGCTGCTTATGCTGTAGATGATGAGGCCAATGATATTATTAAAAACACCCTGATCGTTAATAATACAGCTCTCCAAAACGGAGGTGGATTGTATACCTATTATGGTTCCATCACATTAAATAGTGTAACCATTAGTAAAAATACTGCCGGTAATAGAGGAGGTGGTATTTATACGGGTGAAGAGGGTGATATATACATACAAAACACAATTATTGCCAACAACGAATCAAGTAATATTTCAAATCATGATATATACGGTGAATTTACTTCAAATGGCCATAACATTATTGGAATATTTGGTGGGGGACTTAAAGCATTATCAGTAGATGAAGGTTCAGACTTACAAGGAACGAGCGAGAACCCAATTGATCCGCAACTGGACGAATCTTTTACTCCATGGTATGCATCTCCGGCAGTTAATGCAGGACCATCAAATGCCAATGGATTAGACCTTGCAGATGTTGATGTATATGGAAATGCAAGGATATACGATGGTGAAACTGATATTATTGATATTGGAGCCATAGAATTACAAGGAGAACCTTTGCCCACCTATTTAATACAAGTCTCAGTGCCGGAAATGCACTTGGATTTTGACAATGTTCCGGTTGATTCAACAGTTTATAAAAGCATTATCATTGAAAGTATAGGGCAAGCAGCCTTAACTATTGATTCCATTGTAGCCAGTGGTGGTTTTACTTTGTATATGGAAGGTGAAACTGGTGAGGACTCAGTACTATACGATAAAACAATTGGTTCGCGCAGTTCAGAAAACCTGTATGTAGGAATAACTTCAGATAAAGACGCTGTTTTTTCAGGCTCATTATCCATTTATAGCAATGCAACTAATAGCCCTGAAACAACTGTTGGTTTATCTGCAGCAGCAGTTTCAGGACAAGAATTTGTAAGTGGTGCTATTTTTGAAAATACCACATGGTGTGCTGATACTATTAAAGTGGGAGGTGATATAATTGTCGCTGAAAATGTAATACTTAGCATTTGTGCAGGTACTGTGGTTGATTTTATGGATGATTACTCAATGACAGTAAACGGTACATTGCAGGCTAATGGAACAGCATCTGATTCTATTATTTTTACAACTTCAAATTCAGAATGGATGGGAATAAGGTTTGAAAATGTTGTTTCCGCAAGTCATTCAACACTTAATTTTGTTAAAATCGAAAAAGGAAATGCCAACAATGGCGGTGGTATTTACATAGATGAAACAGCAACCCTTTTCATTTCAAATTCTGAAATAACTGGCAACAGTGCTCAATATAACGGAGGTGGTATTTATAATAAAGGACACCTTGAAATTGATTCTTCAAGCATATCTTCCAATAGAAACAATACAAGAAATTGGCAGTATGGCGGTGGAGGTATTGCCAATGAAGGTTATTTAAAAATCACTAATTCTAAGGTTGATAATAATTACGGTACAGCATACTACGGTGGAGGTATAGATGTTAACAATATGGAAGCAGAACTATATTTTGAGAATGTGTCAATTTCAGACAATTACAATTACCGAAATGGTGCAGGAATTTGTTTAAGGTTATTTGAAAAGGCAGAAATAATAAACTGTTTAATTGCCGATAATGAAATGGAACAGTTTTCTAATGGTGCGGGTATTTGTACTTTATATGATGCAAAAGGTAATTTAAAGATTATTAGTTCTACAATTGTAAAAAACACAACCAAAGGTTCAGGAGGTGGCCTATACTTTTACAATGGTTATATAACAATGGTAAATACTTTAATTTGGGATAACTATGCACTAAATGGTCCGGATGATATTTATGTTGATTCATCAGCAATGTTTACTTCATCTGGATATAACCTAATTTCAAATGAAGAAAATTTTGATTATCCGGGAATTGATAGCGACATTATTGGAACAAGTGGGCGCAATATAGATCCATTTTTAAATAATGATTACAAATTAAAGGAAACATCAATAGCAATAAATAGGGGATTAATTGATACTGCAGGTTGGAATATTCCTTTAAATGATATAGCTGGAAACCCAAGAATATATGATGGTGATATTGATGTGATGGATATAGGTGCTTTTGAGTACCAGGATAATCCAACTCTTACAAAATACTTAAACATCGACAATAGTAGCATTGATTTTCAATGGGTGACTATTGGAGAAGAGAGAGTTATTGAATTATTAATTGAAAATGTTGGACATGGTGAAGTTCATATAGACTCTATTGTTGTTCCTGATGAATTTGAGGTTTCTATTCAGAACCTTTCTTATAATGATACCTTAAGAGATATAATAATTGATTCATTTACTACGGATACATTATTAATAAAGTTTTCTCCGCTTTCTGAAATATCATATTTAGGTAATCTTTTAATTGAAAGTGACGATACTGATGAACCCACACGAAATATAAGCTTAGAGGGAGAAGGTGCAATTGGAACCATTCTAGCAGGTAATATTGCTACAAACACAACTATTTGTGCGGATACTGTTGATGTAATAGGGTCTGTTAGTGTGCAGGATGGAGTAACCTTAGAAATTTGTGCAGGTACAGTATTAAAAATTGCAGAAGGCTGTAACTTTGATATTCAGGGTACCTTAATTGCAGAAGGTACAGAAACTGATAGTATTCTGTTTACCAAAGCAGATGGTGCCGATGCCTGGGGAGGAATTCGTTTCCATAATACACCGGAAACCAATGATTCATCAAAAATTGCTTATACGATTCTAGAACGTAGTAAAACCAATAACGGAGGAGCTTTATATATTCATCTATTCTCAAAACTTGGTTTTAAGAACAATGTTGTAAGAGATAATATTGCAACATATAGTGGTGGTGGAATATATAATAATGGCTGGTTAACTGTTGAAAATTGTATTATCCAAAATAACAATACTTTAGACGGAAATAATAATAGAGGAGGCGGTGGAATTGCCAATACAAAGGCAATGACAATTATTAATTCTACAATTTCCGGTAATTCTACAATAAAGCAAGGTGGAGGTATTTGTAACAAAACCAATGACGCCATCATGAAAGTTTATAACTCGAAGATAGTCAGTAATTACTCAGGCTACTCGGGAGGTGGATTCGGGAATTATTTTGGAGATACTCTTTTAATTGTTAACTCAATATTGTCTGATAATACCATTGAAAGTGGTACAGGTGCAGCCATAAATCTTGAATCAGGTTTTGGAGGTGTTGTTATTGTAGAAAATTCAACCCTTGCAAATAATTCCATAAACACAGATGGATATTATGGTGGGGCTATATTTAGCGACTCTGCACCGGTTCACTTATCAAATACAATAATTACCAATAATAGCGATAATAATAATGGATACCCAAGTTTGTACGGAGGTGGGCAGTTTATATCCGGTGGATATAACTTTATTGATGATATTGGTAATCATATCTGGACGAATGCGACCGGTGATATAATAGGTACTTCTGACAATGTTCTGGATGCCTGGCTGGATTCTGGTTATATGCCAACCGACACATCATTGGTCGTTAATAAGGGAAATCCTTCAGGAGAGTATTCAGGTTTCGATTTGGCAGGAAACGCCAGAATTTATGATGGCACAATAGATATTGGAGCTTATGAGCTGCAATCGAGTAAAGTTTTAGCAGGTATGTCAATAGATGTTGATACATTGAATATTGATTTTGATTATCAACAAGTAGGAAAAGCATCATATGCTGTGAAAAGAAACTTGAGTTTTAACTCTGGAAACGATGATATTACAATTTCATCGATAACAGCACCTGCCGGTTATACCATATCAATTTCGGAAGACAATTCATTTACAAATACATTGTCAAATCTGGAGCTCTTACTTAATGGTGAAATAAACCTTTATGTTAGAATGGAACCGGAGGCTGAACAAGAATATACAGGATCAATCCTAATTAATAGTAATGCTGAACCTTCAGTAATTGAAATACCTGTTTCAGGTTATGCTGTTAATGAGATTACTCAATCTTTTAGCAAGGTTAATTCAGCACCTGTAATTGATGGATTAGTAGACGATTTATGGAATAGCATGTCGCATAATAGATTAAATCTGGCCGGTGAAGGTGATAATAGTAGACATGATTTAAACGCCAACTTTAGAGGAGTTTGGGATACCGACAGCCTTTACTTATTGGTGAAAGTAACCAACGATTATTTATATAACGGAGATGTTGACAGTTCATTGAACGATAATCTGGAATTATTCATCGATTTTAATAATTCAAAAGGGGACTCGTATGATAGTGACGATTACATGATTCGTTTTTCTTACGGTACAGAAACTCCAACATTTGTAAATGGCGAAAGCATCAGTATTAACTTTATTCAATACTCTCCTGATGCAGAAACCTTAATCTATGAAATTGCCATTCCATGGAATGAGGCAACAGATATAACTCCTGAAGAGGGTATAGAAATTGGAATTGAACTGAATATAAATGATAACGACGGTTCCGGTATTGAAGATCAAATTACATGGTATTCTAATTCTGTTGATAAAAATGAGAAACCATCGGTTTTTGGAATTATTGTTTTATTGGATGAAAGCGGAGAGGATACTCAACGTCCTATTTTTGAATTGAGTTATGGTGATCCTTATTTCACCATTACCTGCGAAGATTCTGTGAATATTCCTTTATCAATCACCAATGCCGGATCAGGACGAGAACTAATTTACAGTAGTAATTCTTTAGCAAGCCTTGAACAAGTACTGGAAAATTTGAATTCTAATTATACCACTGTTACAGATGTTATACCATATGCTTATAATTTTGATTTAGATGGGGAAAGTAATTATATAGATGATGGCGGTGGTGATGATATGTATGATGGTGGGAACTATCTGAATACAAATTATGAGTCAGAATTTAACTATTCAGATAATACTATTATCAACAGTACAGCATTTGGAACCAATGGTAAATACTTTACAAGAAAAGTAAATAATTTATTTGTGTTAGCAGCCGATGTAGACAATGTGGATTATTTTGAGATAACCGGAGAAACAGGTGCAGATGAAGAAGGATTTTCTGATGGTGCTATATTAGAGATAGTTATTGGTAGCACAGTTTACAAAGGGTATTTAAAACGAGTTTATGAAGATGACTGGGATCCTACCATCAATCAATTGATTATTTTTAAAGAAACTGATGGTGTAAGCCAAACATATGCAGAAAATACGGATGATGATCAACATAAAGTAGACGGACTTAATAATATTACCCGTTTATACTACCTGTTATATGCAGGGTTTGATGAAGGTAGTTATTATATTGAAGATGCTGATGCCCAGGAGATCATGACTTCGTTCTTAACGAACATTGTTGCGCGTGAATCTTCTGTTAATATTGGAAATGGTGAAATTGCTGCAGGAAATACAGTAAATATTGAGGTTCCTATTTCTACCTCAGGTTTACCGGAAGGAGTTACAGAAGGAGAATTTGTAATTTATTCAAATGATCCGTTTAATACTTCTGATACTGTTACCTATACCATTAATAAGGAAGGTCATCCGGTTATAGAGCTTGTACAAAGTCAATTCAATTTTGGCGAGGTAAAAGCATTCCATTATGCTAAAGATACCATACAAATTACCAATGGAGGTTGTACTACTTTAACGATAGACTCTATCTCATCAACCAACGATTACTTCTTTACTTTTGGAGAAGAGTTTACCATCCTTCCAGATGAAACTAAAGAAGTATACCTATATTTTGCACCTGAAGAAATTGGTGAATTCAATGAATTTATGACCATTCACAGTACTGATGGTGACAAAATCATTAATGTAAAAGGAGTAACTGCGGATACTATTTCTCCAATGGTAACAGCAGCATATGTAAATGATGATCAACCTGATATTTTAGTTCTTGAGTTTAATGAAGAAATTCAGTTTTCAGGTTATGATGGTTTTACAATAAATGGAATAACTGCTGAGATAACAGGCAATATTTCATTATCAAATAAAGTTGGATTAACCCTTTCTGAAGGAGTATTATTTGGAGAAACAATAACATTAGATTATGATAGTCTTTCGCTAAATGTGAATGATGTTGCAACACTTGAAAATCCGATGGCAAGCTTTACTGATATGCCAGTAGCCAATAATGTAGCCTTTGTTGATGTTGTTGCTCCAACCATTATAAAAGCAAGCGTAGAAAATGATAATCCAAATAAGATAGTACTGGAATTTGATGAGATAGTAAATGTCACACGATCAGTTAATTTTGGAATTAATGGAACAGGAGGTGAGATTACTGGTTACAACGGATCAGGTTCTCAAACAATTGTACTAACATTAGGTGCTAATGTTTTACATGGTGAGATTCTTACATTGAATTATTATACAGGAGACGGCGATGTAACCGATAATGCAGATATTTCAAATGAACTGGATGATATTACTGGGCTGACTATAATTAATAATGTAGAATACGTCGATATATTTGCTCCTGAATATGTATCCTCAAAAGTTGAAGATGCTTCACCAACACAGGTTATTGTAGAGTTTAATGAACCGGTATATTGTACCGATGCCTCAGAGTTTTCAATAACCGGAACTACCGGAACCATTACCGGAGTTTCCGGAACTGGAACTAATGTTCTTACATTTGACTTATCTGCAGATGTGGTATTTGGTGAAAGTCTTGAATTAATCTATGATATAGAAGATAAAGTAAAGGGCTTTGTTACTGATACAACAACTGTATTGAATGGACTTGAAAACTTTGGACCAGTAACCATTGTAAACAATGTATTATATAATGGAGGTCCACAATCGAACCCGGTTGTTATTGCAGCTTCAGTAGAAAATGATAACCCGAACCAATTGGTAGTAATCTTCGATGAAAATGTAACAATATCCAATGCTTTTGGGTTTACTTTTAACACGGCCTCAATAACAGGTGTAAGCGGATCAGGAACATCTACTCTTACTTTTACATTAGATAGAAATGTGAACTACGGAGATATTTTAATGCTGGATTATAATGGTACTAGTGGAGTTCAGGATGTAGATAGTAATCCATTGGCAGTATTTACTGACTTAAGTGTCATCAACAATGTTGAATTTGCTGATATTGTAGCTCCTGAGTTAGAAAAAGCATTTATTGAGAATGCCACTCCGACTTTATTAAATATGGTTTTTAGCGAAGAGGTTGAATTTACTGATGCATCAGGTTTTGCAATAACCGGGACCTCAGGTTCGATTACAGGAGTCAGCGGAAACGAAACAAATACTATTGTTATTGAGCTTGATGCTGCTGCGCTTTATGGCGAAAATGTAAAGGTAAGTTATACAAGTGTGTCAGGAAATGTAACTGATGCAACTGCCAACAGTCTTGAGGACATTACGAACTTCACAGTTATCAACTACGTTGAATATGTAGATAACATCAAACCGCAAATAGTTTCTGCTACAGTTGAAAACAATAATCCTTATGAAGTGGTGTTAACATTTAGTGAAGAAGTAAGTTATACCGATTTCAACGGACTGGGAATTGATGGAACAAGCGGATCAATAATTGATATTTCAGGGGATGGTACCAAGGTACTGACACTGACTCTGGATGATGAAGTTATATATGGAGAGATACTCACTTTGGATTATTCTTCAGGAACTATTGTTGACCTTGCAGCTTCACCAAACAGTATGGACGATTTTACAGGAATAGCCATTGTAAATAATGTTGAATCAGAAGCCATCAATCCTACAATCGTTAATGCAGTAATCAATAAGATAGATCCTGCGTCAGTTGTAGTTACTTTTGATGAAACTGTTTCTATTAGTGATATTACCGGATTCTCAATTTCCGGAACCTCAGGAACAATAGTTGGGGTTACAGGATCGGGTACCGTAACATTAACCTTCAGTCTTGATACAGAAGCTGTGCCTTGGGAAGAAATCACCTTAAGTTATGATGGTTTAGGAAATATTACTGACAGAGTTGGAAATATCCTTATGCCTGTTACCATTGATGTTATGAATAACATTTTAAATCATGATGCGACATTGGTCGATCTTAAAGTTGATGATATCACTGTCACAGATTTTGATCCTAATACTTTGACTTACTACATTAACTTAGCACATGGAACGAATGAGGTACCGGAAGTTGTGGCTACAGCAACTGATATGAACGCTGATGTATTAGTTACTGACGCAAGTTCGTTGCCTGGTACAACCACAGTTACAGTTACAGCTGAGGATGGTACAACAGAATTAATATATACTGTTCATTTCGCAATTGCGACTTCAATAGATGAGGAACCTTCGTTAGGCAAAATCAATATTTACCCAAATCCTACGAGTGGTTTTATTAATGTTGAAGCAGAATCTGGTTTAGAGCTTAGGATATATAATGATACGGGTAAATTGTGCAAAGAGGCACGTACAAATGAGCAAATAGATGTGCAACATTTAAGTTCTGGTGTATATTTTATAAGAATAGAAGGCACAACGCAAGCACACAAGTTTATCAAGCAATAAATGCAGTTTTAAAGCAATTGAAGAGGCTGTCCCAAAAGGATGGCCTCTTTCCTTTTATGAATAGCACCAATAATCCAAATCATTTAATATAGCGCCTCGATAAATCGTTGCCACAAAAGCTTGCTTCGCAATAGCGAAGATTCCTTGTTGGGAGCACTCAATACAATGATCGATAATCTTTCATATCCGGGATTTGATACTTTCAATTAGAAAGTTGTAAATAAAAAAGGTCACTAACCACTTGGGCTAGTAACCTTTAAACATATACGGAGTCACGAATATCGACTCAGGGATTTACAAAAAGTAAATTAGACGGGCTCTTTACCTGGTTCAATAGGATTTACCGGAGCCGGGATAACCGGGTTTTCAATCTCTGGCCTTTCAATTGGGTTTTCAGGTTCAGGCATAATCGGATTTTCAGGTACTTGCTCGATTGGATTAGCCGGATCGGGTCGTTCAATTGGATTTTCAACTTCTGCTTCAATTGGCGGTGCCACAGGAGGGGTAGGCTCTACAAATTTATCATCGCTACCACATGAAGTTAAAACAAGAACGAAAAGACTTACTGCTAAAAATGATTTTAAAGTTCTCATGACTCAAAAATTTAAATTAATAATTAGTTAAATATTACATTACAAAGATGAGGCATTGAGATACTGTTTATCGTTCCAAAAAAGTCAAGTACTAGTCCAAAACAGTCAATTGCTTCGAGAGCGTTTATTGAATAACTAATTCATCGAATATCACGAAAGGAATTGCTTAATCTGACTCATATAAGCATCTTCACCCTTTGCCTTGCGCATACCTACCAATTGTTCAGCTTTTGTTCCAATCAAATAGCGTAATTGTTGTTTTTCATCGGTAACAGCTCCAAAGATAGCTTCACTCAATTGTTCAGCAGATAAACTTCCTGAAGGTGCAGCAGACCTGTTTTTTATAAATGTTGCCAGTTTCTCATCATAGTCAGTTAGCCCTTCCTTTTTAGCAATGTCCATCGAACTGTTATGAAAATTGGTTTCTACAGCTCCTGGTTCGATCAATTTAACTTGTATGCCAAGCGTTTCTAACTCGTATGCTAAAGACTCCGAAAAGCCTTCAACGGCCCATTTACTTGAATGATACAAACTGTTAAAAGGGAAAGTAACTAGTCCGCTAAGCGATGAAATATTTACAAACATACCAGATTTATTAATCCTGAAATGAGGTAAAAAAGCCCTGGTAACATTCATTAATCCAAATACATTAACATCGAATTGTTGTTGAATTTGTCTGGATGTTGCCGCTTCAAAAGCCCCCATTAGGTCGTACCCGGCGTTATTTACAACAACATCTATCTTACCAAAATCATGAATAATCTGTTCAGTTACTCGATTAACTGACCCTTCATCTGCTACATTCAATGCATATAGATAGATGTTTTCCATCTGCTTCAGCTCTGTTTCATTCTCAGGTTTTCTCATGGTCGCAGCTACTTTCCAGCCTTTTGCTGCGAAATATTTTGCTGTTGCTTTACCGATACCTGAACTTGTTCCTGTAATTACTATTGATTTCATGTGTTTAAATTTTATTTTCATTTACCATATGCCTGCCGACGCAGACGGGGAACTCACAAGTAAATTTTGTTCTTTTATAGGTTTAATAAGATATATCAATCAACTTATGACGTTTTTGATATTAGTTCGGAAATTGGCCTTTTGATTCCCTCATATTGTTCAAATGGCTCGTTCAAAAGCTTGTAGGCGTTTTTCGGACAGACATGCATACATCGAATACATCCGACACATTGGTTTAAGAATACAATCCTTCCATCATTAAGTCTGATATTGCCGTTTGAGCATTTTTTTACACATACTCCACATCCAGAACACTTATCTGAATCAACTTTCATCATCAATTTAGCAAGCCTTGGCAGCATTGTCGCTTTAATGGCTTTTGCAATAAAGTATTGCTTCTTTTTTTGATACCCGGAACGCTCATCAATAAATACTTCTTCATTAACGAATGCATCCATTAATTCCGCAACGCCATCGTATATATTTAGAAGCGTTTGTTTAAACTTTTCTTCACCAAATTTGGGTTGATCCTTTCTGAACATGTAGAAATTATTAGGTGCCAGGAATGCACGTGCACCAACTACTTTAAATCCCTTTTTAGATACAAAATCCTTAATTATCAAGTGTCCATAAGCAATTTTCCAGCTGTGTGTTACGTAGGTTATAAACTTTGCATTGGGGTTGTTTTTTACAGAAATGTACTTGGAAATATAATCAGTCATATTAAAAGTGGACACAGCGTTTTGAGTGGGTGTACCTGCAACAAACAAATCATAACCCTTGTGGACATTTTTCTGTTTTGTAATGTCAATCATATCCACTTTATACTTTAAGTCTTCCAGGTAACTCTTAAATACTTCTCCTACTCTCAGTGTATTACCTGTTCCTGAAAAATATACTATTGCTGCTTTCATAAACTCTTGTGTATCTATTTTACCTTTAAAAACGATCAATATTTTCAAAGGCAAAGTAAGCTGGCACAACCCGGCTTAGAAATAACAAAAGATAATTAACGATTTTTCTTGCTGTTTTTCGTAATTCTGGATTTAATCCTTGAGAGAGAAACAGTGGTAACACCAAGGTAAGAAGCAAGATATTTTTGTGGAACACGTTGAAGCAAATCAGGATGTTTTTGGCAGAACTGTACGTATCGTTCTTCAGGAGAAAGAATAGTAAAGAAATGAAGCCTCTCAGTAGCATCTATTAGCATCTCTCTAATTCCTTGTTTTTCGAGTAATCTTAAAGTAGACTCTGATTTTATAACTTTCTGAAATATTTTGGCGTTTACAGCCAGTATGTCTGATTCCTCAATAGCTTCAATAGTGATTTCGGATGGCTTATTATGCAGAATAGAATTATAAGATGCACTGCGCATTTTTGCTTTTGCTATCAATACGGTTCGTTCCTCGCCGCTTGCAGTAACAACATACGACCTTAATAAGCCTCTTAATATAAGGTGCATATTAGCGTTAACTTCGCCCTGATGAACGATCTTG
>NZ_CEXQWX010000159.1:0-13494 GCF_982718395.1 Carboxylicivirga sp. | reverse complement strand
TCGTATAGGCAAAAGTCACAAGGAGCTTCTCTTTGGAAGTAGGTCGTATAACACTTTTGTCCGATTATTTGCTCAAAAGGTTTGCTGGATGTCTTTTTAAAGGCATCGTTCGCCCAAATTAGGTTATACTCATTGTCCATAAATACAACTTGCTCATCCAGACTATTAAGTATAAGGGTTTTTTCGTGTTCGATTTGCCTGATGGTTTTTGCCCTTTGGTCACCAATTTCTTGAGCTTCATTAAGTCTTTGAGTACGCTTTTTTACAGTGCTTCTCTGAAATAGTAAAATTACGAAAAGAGTACTGGTTATAAACAAAAGTGAATAGATGAGGTAAATAAGCCATGTAGGTGTCTTTTTAACATCTTTAGAAAGCCATTGATTGATAACTTGCTGATAATAATCCGGTTGTTTTGCTTTTATCTGTATTATTGCTTCATCGAATTGTTGGAGTAAATCAATAGAAAGGGGCCCACCAGCAATATGTAAATTGACAGGGTTAAAAATAATTGGTGATGCTTTGAGGTTTTGCCCCATATTTTGTTGATAGCCATATATTTTGTTGACAGCACCTGCATCAACTTCATTATCTGATAATTTATCGAAGATCATTTTGAGGTTATCGCACCAAATTATATTTGCTTCAATATTAAAATCAGCTAGTTGTTGAATCAAAACTCTGGCATGAATATCTCCTTTCTCAAGAGCCAGGTTTTTACCTTGCAGATCAGTTATCTTTTCAATGTTTGATGATCTGGGACAGTATATCACACCCCAATTGGTGAAAATTGATTCATCGGAGAAGTAAATAATCTGCTCTCTTTCTTTAGTTTTCGCAACTGTAGTTAGCAGATCAACCTTTCCATATTGGAGAGCTTCTATTCCTTCGGCAAAATTATAAGGTACGTATTCAACCGACCAGTTTTTGTTAAGAGCTACTTCGTTGATGATATCTATGAAGATACCTTTCGCATTTTGCGAAGAATCAATTGAGCATAAGGGAGGGTTGTAGTGAACGCCAACTTTTACATGTTGTGTCAGGCCTGCATTTATATCTTCAATAAATGGAAATATTGCAAGTAGGGCTATTATAAGCGATTTTCTCATCATCGTTTATGGGTAAAAGACCTACAAAGATAATATTTTACCTAAATTACACTATACGAATTAATTATCTTCTATTTCCTTTAGCTCCAGCCAGCGCATTTCTTTTTCTTCAAGTTCTTCCATTATATTAGATAGTTCTTTAGATTTTTCGATCAGCAAATCTGACGCCAGGTTGCCAGCATTTAATTCATCCTGAAGAGTACTTTTCTTTGTTTCCAGTTCCTCTAAATCATTCTCAATTTGCTCCAGTTCCCGCTTTTCTTTATAACTAAGTTTTTTAGCTTTTGGAGTCTGGTTTTGTTTTTTGTCAGGAGCTTTCTCTTTTTTTACGGTTTTAGATTGGTGTTTTTCTTCATTTTTCTTTTGCTGGCTATAATCGCTATAGCTGCCGACAAAATCTTTAATGACACAATTGCCTTCAAAAGCGAACAGGTGATCAGTAACTTTATCAAGAAAATATCGATCGTGAGAAACAACAATTACACACCCTTTGAAATTGCTAAGGTATTCTTCCAGTACATTTAAGGTGAAGATGTCCAAGTCATTTGTCGGCTCATCGAGTATTAAGAAGTTTGGATTCTTCATTAAAACTGTCATCAGCAGAAGCCGTTTTTTTTCGCCACCACTCAGTTTATTCACCTGAACATAGTGCATTTCATTAGGGAATAAGAAATACCGAAGGAACTGAGTGGCCGACATTCGTTTGCCTTCGCCCAGTGAAATGTCGTCAGCAATATCTGAAATGACTTCAATGACTTTTTTATTATCGTCAATCTTTATTCCCTCTTGTCGGTAATACCCAAATACAACCGTTTCTCCCTTTTCCACTTCACCCGCATCGGGTTGGAGTGATTCAGTTAAAATATTAAGGAAGGTTGATTTGCCTGTTCCGTTTTTACCAACGATACCAACTTTCTCATATGGAGCGAATTTGTACGAAAAGTCCTTGATTAACTGTAAATCATCAAACGATTTGGAGATGTTGTGAAGGTTAATCACTTTTTTACCTAATCGGGCCTGAGCGATTCCCAGTTCAAGGTTTTGTTCATTTATATTCTGATGTGCTTTATCTTTTAAATCATGAAAGGCATCAATTCTATATTTAGCTTTTGTAGCGCGAGCCTGTGGCATGCGGTTCATCCACTCTTGCTCTGTTTTCAAAAGATTACGTGCCTTTTCTATTTCTGCTTTTTTATTAGCAAGTCGTTCCTGGCGCTTTCTTAAGAAATATGAATAATTACCTTGATAACGGTAAATGGTTTCATCGGCCAGCTCAATTATTTCATTACACACCCGATCAAGAAAATACCGATCATGCGTTACCATCAGCAAGGTGGCTTTTGATTTTGAGAGGTATTGTTCAAGCCAGTCGACCATTTCCAAATCAAGGTGGTTGGTTGGCTCATCTAATATCAAAAGGTCAGGCTCACTAATTAGTATACTGGCAAGCGACACCCTTTTTTGTTGCCCTCCTGATAATTCAGAAACAGGTTGGTCGTATTTAGTAATTTTTAATTGAGAAAGTATTTGTTTGATGCGTTGTTCATAATCCCAGGCTTGTAATGAGTCCATTTTCTCAATTAATGAACCCATACTGTCTTCATTATTACTTGCAATTGCTTGTTCGTAAGCCTTAATTGTCTGAACAATTTCACTATCGGTATTAAATACTTCTTCAATAACAGTGTGGTTTTTGTTTAAGGAGGGATCTTGTGAGAGATAACCGACTTTAATACCATTACGTATTGTTACCATTCCTTCATTAGCAGGTATTTTCCCACCTAATATATTTAACAAAGTTGTTTTACCAGCTCCGTTTCGAGCAATTAAAGCAACTTTTTGTCCTTCATTAAGACCAAATGAAATATCATTGAAAAGGCGAATGTCGCCCCAGTGTTGAGTTATATTCTCGACTGATAAATAATTAACCATAAGCTTTTGATAACAGATTGCAAAGGTAATATTAATGTAGGTATGAAATATAAAAGGCATTTGATATATGCTTTACTAACTTTAAATTCGAAAAACTCCATTTTATGAAGCTTGCAATTATATTGATGGTATGTGTTAATTTGGTTATTCATGGGGTATATTCTCAAGAGATCTATATCGACCATGTTATCAGTGTAGTTCATGATTTGGATATGGAGGTTGAGAAATATGAGAGAAGAGGTTTTATAATAAAGTCAGGAACAATTCATGATAATGGATTAGTAAATGCTCATATTAAATTTGCAAATAATTCAGCATTTGAATTGATGAGTATTGTGGGAAGTCCTAGTGATGCAATCGCCCAAAAATATCGAAACTTATTAGATGATGGAGAAGGTGGAGTGTACATTTGTTTGTCAGGTATAGCGATTGAACAACTTAGATTGCTATTATCGGATAAAGGATATGCATATAATTTTACCGAAGGTAAATTTTGGAGTTATATCACATTTCCTGATGATTCCATGTTGGCACCCTTTTTCTTTATTGATTATCATCATCATTTTGAAGAGGATAATAAGTACCATATTCATGAAAACAACTGCAAAGGTTTTAAGGTTATTTCCATCGAAGGAAATTCTGAAACGAATAAATTTTTGAGTGATATTGGTTTAAAAACTGATTCTATTCAATCGGAACAGTTCCAAACTCATACGGGTAATATTAAAGTTATTGAATCTTCAGGGCGTCATCGTCCACGTATACCTTCGATTGTTTTTGATAAGCCTTAAAAGAGTTGAGGTATGAAGCAAAAAAACGACCTGCTATTTTTAGCAAGTCGTTAAAATTATTTATGTGTTATTTTACTTCTCGTCAATCGTATAGAAATTCTTTACCGGATTGGCATACATTTCCAGTAGTGAATTGTGTAAGAATTCTTTATCTCCGTTAATTCGTGATAAATGTTCATCCAGGTAAGCTAAAAAAGTGCTTTTATCCTCATCAGAATATTTAGAAACATGTCGTTGATGATTAGTGAATAAATCATCGGCAATGAAATTACCTGGGTAAAATTTATAATTATTATGAATCTGCTTGTCAATAACCTCCGCTAATCCTTGTAACTGATCATTTTTAGCCAATGATTTCAAATCTTTTAATTCGCTCTTTATTGGTGTTCCAAAACCAAAATGAACGCGTCCTTTACGTCCTCTCAAACCAGCTCCCATGTGTTTCAGATCATCAGCCTGTGTTTTTTTATATTCAGGATTGTCACGTTTAAGTTGGAATTCAAGTGCTTTTAAATAATCACAGGGGTCGTATTCATACGATATAGAAAGAGGAACAATATTTATTTCACCAAAATTTTTGGCAAAATCACCATTGCCACTCATGTTGATCATTTTGAGCAGACTCACCTGAGTTCGATCATCACCATCTTTTGATCGTCCTTCTCTTTGTGCAATCCATATACTTTGATTGCGTGATGTTAAGGTTTGACGGATATACGATGATAAGCGCTTTGTGCTTTCCATCATCTGCCTCACCGGTAAGTTTCTTTGGACAATAAATGACTTATTTAACTTTACCAAATCTGTTATCCAGGGATATATTAAAAGATTGTCTCCAATTGCAATCTCAGTGGTATTAAAGCCATTTTCAACCATCAGGATATTTAATATGGCTGAATCCAGCACAATATCCCTGTGATTTGAAATAAATAAATAATGTCCGTTCGGATCGAGAGTATCCAGTCCTGAGTGTGTAATACCATTTGTGGTTGTTCTCAGAACTTCTTTTACGTAAGGATATATAACTTCAGTTTGAAACTCTCGAATAGACTGTATGCTTAGTAGTTTTTTTAGGAATTGCTCTGTTGAGAAATTTGGGTATAAAAACTTAATTAGTTCCAAAAAGCTTACCTCACTAACTAAACGTTCAAATACCTCATGAATCTCATCGTCATTGTATGGACGAATCGAATCAAAGTTTATTTCTTGTCCCATTTCTATTCAATAATGTTTGGCGCAAAATTAAATCAAAGTATTGTGTTTATGAAATAATAGATTGAATTAAGTACCGCCAAGAGAATTTATGTTTTGGATGTATTCCAAATATTGGAATAAACTCTTTGTAATGGATAAAATTAAATTGCCTTAATTTAAAATAATCTAAAAATCAATGCATTACATTTTTTGGCATATGCATTGAAATGTCAGGAGCAAACATCCAAGATTATGATACGAGTAAAAGTATTTAAAAACACCACGTTAATATCCTTTGAAAGAAAGGAGAAATTAGATTTAATTACTTCTAAGGACTTCAGAAATCAAATGATGGATATATTAAAGAAACCTTTTACAAATCTTTTCGTGGATTTAGAGAAGGTAGAAAATGTTGATGCAGAGGGGTTGAATACTTTAATGGCAGGTCAGCGTTTGTCAGAGATGAATCAAAGTCAGCTGAGCTTGTTTAACGTGAAGGAGGAAGTGCTTAAGTCAATGAAGAAGTACGACCTTGACAATTATTTTTTCTTTTGTGACCGTCCAAAGCCCTTTTCTGATGACCTGTTAATGGTTTAAAGTTAAGGATCCCAGGAGGCTTATGCCTCCTGGTTTATAATTTCCCAATATTCGATTGCACGCCTTGTATGTGGAATAACAATAGTTCCTCCAACCAGATTGGCAACGGCAAATATTTCCATCATTTCATCATTGGTAACACCTTGTTCGTGACATTTTTCCAAATGATATTTAATACAATCGTCACAGCGTAAAACCATTGAACTAACCAATCCGAGCATCTCTTTTACTTTCGTAGATAATGCACCTTCCATATAAGTATTGGTGTCCAGATTAAAGATTCGTTTCATTACCTTGTTATCTGCAGCCCGAATTTTTTCATTCATTGCTTCACGATACTCTCTGAACTCTTTAACTTTTTCATTCATAATAATCAGATTAATTGGTTAGTTATCAGTTTTTAAATGGCTTCACCTTTTAATGTTGCCTGTGTAGCTTCTTTGATAATGACATTTACCAAATCGCCAGTTTTGTAGTCTTTTTTAGGAAATACAACAACTTTATTTTGTGATGTACGACCATATAATTCCTCCTTTGATTTTTTAGAAGTTCCTTCAACTAAAACTTCGAAGGTCTGGCCAATATCGCGTTGGTTACTTTCAAATGACAATTGGTTTTGAAGGTCAATAATCTCCTGTAAACGACGACCTTTGGTTTCTTCAGGTACATTGTCTTCCAAGTTTTTAGCCGCATATGTACCTGGACGTTCAGAGTATTTAAACATGAATGCAGAATCATAACCCGCCCATTTCATCAGACTCAAGGTTTCCTGATGGTCTTCTTCTGTCTCACTGTGAAATCCACAGAATACATCGGTAGATAGGCCACAACCAGGTAAAATTCTTCGAATGGATTCGATACGATCCATGTACCACTCACGGTCGTATTTGCGGTTCATCAATTTAAGAATTCGCGAACTCCCGGACTGCAATGGCAGATGAATAAACTTACAAATGTTATCATGTTTAGCCATTACTTCAAGAGTTTCATCACACATGTCTTTGGGGTGTGATGTGGTAAAGCGGATTCGCATTTTTGGGAAGTTACCGGCCACAAAATTTAATAATCCGGGGAAAGACATTGGATTACAACCTTCTGCTTCATAATTATATGAATTCACGTTCTGGCCAAGTAAGGTCACCTCTTTAAATCCTTTGTCGTAAAGATCCTGAATTTCCTTTTTTATACTCTCAGGCTGTCGACTTCTTTCACGTCCACGTGTATAAGGGACAATACAATATGAACAGAAATTGTTACATCCCCTCATGATGGAAACAAAACCTGAAATTTTGTTTTTGCTTAATCGAGAAGGAATTACATCAGCATAAGTTTCGTTCGTTGACAATTCTACATTGATGGCCTTATCACCTCTTTCTGTCATTCCGATCAGGTTTGGTAAATCCATATAAGCATCAGGACCCACCACAATATTGGCTCCTTGTTCAAATAGCGACTCCTTTACTCTTTCAGCCATACAACCAATGATCCCTATAATCAAGTTGGGTTTATTTTTTCGCATCGCAGTCAGTTGCTTTAAACGCCCCATTACTCGTTGTTCAGCATTGTCTCTTATCGAACATGTGTTTATAAATATGGCATCGGCTTCATTAATATCATAACTAACACCATAACCATCCATCTCCATAACCGATGCGACAACTTCACTGTCAGCCACATTCATCTGACATCCGTAAGTTTCAATAAAAAGTTTTTTCCCGCTCCTGCTACTTACTAAAGGCTTAACATCACTAAACTCAATCATTTTGTCCTGGATTATATTTCTTATTGATTGTCATTTTTTTAGGAGCTGCAAAGTTAATGCTTGTACTCATATTGACAAGTAAAAATGCTCTGAAATACTGAAATACGCAGAATGTGTTTCCAAAAAATGGAATTATCCATTAGCATTAGTTACTAGATATTTAAACAGTATTTCAATAACTTTATTGGCATTAGTCATCTAAAATCGCCTTGCTATGAAAGAAGTATTAGTTCCCATAGATTTTTCTGAAGAGTCCATTATAGCTTTGGAGTATGGAATTGATTTAGCTAATCATCTGGAAGCAAATGTGAGGGTAATTCATGTTAAAACAGGTTCGGTAATTGTACCTTTCTTTTCCAACGATGAAACTGATGATCGTTTAAATCAGGATGTTGATACATGGGCCCAACAGTTGTACGAACAGTTTAAGGTCAGATATACAGTTAAATGTGGGCAGTTTGATTATAAAATAAGAGAGGGAAATGTAATTAAAGAAATTTGTAACCAGGCTAAATATGATGATTCTACAATTATGGTGCTAGGCTCGCATAATAAAGAATCGACCAATTATCGCTGGGTTGGCAGTCCGGCCTATCGCCTGGTGGCTCATTCTCCTTGTCCGGTGCTGGTGGTTAATAAGCGGATGGATCTGAGACATAAGATAAGTAGTATTGGTTTGCCGGTCGATTATAGTATTGCCAGTCGTAAAAAAGTGCCTGCTATAACCGGTATTGCAAAATTATTTAATGCAAAGGTGTATGTTATTGGGCTGAAATCAAATGATTTGAAGTGGATGAATCAGCAAATGTCCTCCTTTGTAACACTTGTTGACAATTTTGTGAGAAAAAGAGCACAGGTTGAGGTGGTTCAAAGTCAGTTAACAGGAAAAGAATTTGCTAAAAATTTAATGGATTATTCTCAAAAGATGTCAATTGATTTAATAACGTCGCATGTGCATCATACGAATAATCCGTTTGTAAGAGTTTTTCAATCTTTTACTAATGAGTTAATTAATAAATCTTTGAAACCGGTGTTGGTAATTCCTACAAAAGATTAATCTAATCATTATCTTTGCCATTCAATTAGCAGTTTGATTATGCAGAAACTAGTGATGATTTTACTTTGTTTTGTGCCCTTGATCATGCAAGCACAAAATGGCAATAATATAACAACCGCTTTGCAAGAACGCGTAGAAGGAGAAGGTGAGATTACCATTTATGATGAAAGTGGAGTGGAAGAATTGGTAGATATCCAGGTTGAAGTTAATCGACGCAGAAGTGGTGTTGATGGTTATCGTATACAATTATTCTCTGGTTCTGGTCCATCCGGTAAAAGAAATGCTTTAAAGGTGAAAAGTAAATTTTTGAATAGTTTTCCGGATTACGATGCAGATTTATCGTTTACATCGCCTTTTTGGCGTGTTAGAGTTGGGAATTACCGGCATAAACATGAGGCTTTGCCTTTGATGAATGATTTAAGAAAGCTTTTCCCTAATTGTTATATTGTGAAAGATGGGAATGTGAAAATGAATAAATTTTAAAATGATATAAAATGTGCAAAGCCGGAATTTTTCCGGCTTTTTCTTTTTAACTATATCGTGTTGGGCGATTGAAAAAATAGAAATAAATTTGCGCTTTATTTTTTAGAGGGAAAAATCATGAGTGACCAGATTAAGCACGAATGTGGGATTGTTCTTATCCGTTTGCTAAAGCCACTTGAGTACTATCAGGAAAAATATGGTACATGGCGTTATGGCCTGAATAAGTTGTACCTGTTGATGGAGAAACAGCATAACAGAGGACAAGATGGAGCAGGTGCTGTTAATTTAAAAATTGACCAGCCTGCAGGGCAGAAGTATTTTTCAAGGCGTCGTTCCAATAAAACGAATCCGATTAAGGATGTTTTTCAGAAAATTAACGAACCATTTATTAAGCAGCAGGAGAAAAATGCTGAACTCCTGAATGATCCGGCCTACGCTAAAGCACACTTGCCATTTGCGGGCGAGTTGTATTTAGGACATTTGCGTTACGGTACGTTCGGTAACCATAGCATCGATTACGTGCATCCGGTTATGCGTGAAAATAACTGGCGTTCGCGTAACTTAACTTTGGCAGGTAACTTTAACCTGACCAATGTGGATGAAATTTTCCAATCGTTGACAGAGTTAGGTCAGCATCCTAAGGATTATACCGATACGGTTACGATTCTTGAGAATGTGGGGCACTTTTTGGATGAGGAAAACCAATTACTTTTCAGAAAATATAAGAATGAAGGAAGATCTAACCAGGAGATTTCAGAGTGCATTGAAGAGGAATTGAATATCCGTGAAATACTGGAGCGTTCCAGCAGACGCTGGGATGGTGGATATGCCATTGCAGGTGTAGTTGGACATGGTGACGCATTTGTAACACGCGATCCGTGGGGAATTCGTCCGGCATGCTATTATGCTGATGATGAAATTGTGGTGGTTGCATCAGAACGACCCGTAATTCAAACGGCCATGAATGTGCGTTCGGTTGAAGTAAAAGAGCTAAAGCCTGGTCATGCCCTTATCATCAAGAAAAATGGTAAAGTAAGTGAAGAGCTGGTTCGCGTTCCTCAAAAGCGCCGATCGTGCTCATTTGAGCGAATTTACTTTTCGAGAGGTAGTGATCGCAAGATTTACGAAGAGCGAAAAGAGTTAGGACGTTTGCTAGCTAAAACCATTCTGGAAAAGGTTGATTACAATATTGAAGATACGGTGTTTTCATATATACCAAATACAGCTGAAACTGCATTTTATGGCATGATGGAAGGTGTTCGCCGTGAAATGGATCAGGTAAAGAAACAGCAGATAATTGATCTTGGTACTGACATTACTCCTGAAAAACTGGATGCCATTTTAAGTCGTGAACCACGGGTTGAGAAGATTGCAATAAAGGATGTGAAGATGCGTACCTTTATTGCAGACGATGATAGCAGGGACGATATGGTTGCTCACGTTTATGATGTTACCTACGGAATTGTTAAGAACAGAATTGATACGCTTGTGATAATTGATGATTCAATTGTTAGAGGAACTACTCTTAAAAAGAGTATTCTGCGTATACTTGATCGTTTGCATCCAAAGAAAATTATCGTTGTTTCGTCAGCACCGCAGATTCGCTATCCTGATTGTTATGGTATCGATATGGCTAAATTAAAAGACTTCTGTGCTTTTTCGGCTGCTATCGAACTGCTTAATGAAAGCGGACAAGCCCATGTAATTGATGAGGTATACAAAAAGTGCAAGGAACAGCAATTCTTGCCCAAAGAGGAAATTGTTAACCATGTAAAGGACATCTATCGTCCGTTTACGGCTGAGCAAATTTCTGCTAAAATCGCTGAAATGCTTCGACCTGAGGACATCGATGCAGAGGTAGAGTTAGTATACCAAAGCGTGGAAAATTTGCATGCTGCGTGCCCGGATGATAATGGAGACTGGTATTTTACAGGTGATTATCCGACACCAGGCGGAAATAAGGTGGTTAATACCTCTTTCATCAACTTTGTTGAAGGCAAAAATGGGCGTGCCTATTAGAGATTAACTCGATAGTAAATGAAAAGCCACAGTTGATTATTATTGATTGTGGCTTTTTTTATTTGTGCATTGTACTAAGGATATAGATTAACAAAATTTCGTTAAAGTTTTGAACGTGACTATTGGTTAGCGCCTAAAAAAAGACTCTGTTACGGATCGTATCTTTATTTACAAGCTGTAATAAAGGTATGATCCGTATTTCATTTAAGATCTGACAATCTACCCATTAATTCACATCTTTTAATATTCAATAACACAAGACCGTTACTTTTTGGCACAGAGCTTGCAATTTACCTGACAGATTTTTTTCATAGATTTGGGTTAGGTTAATAAATGGGGTTCTAAGCAACGGTTTAGATCCCATTTTTTTATGGCCTACAATTCGCTTAGCGAGTTTCTCTCATAATTGTTAGTGTTTCCATGAGTTTCAATGTCTTAACGATGAGTGCTAATGCCAATAATCCAATCGAACTATGGAATAAGCAGTTTTGCTAACAGTCATGGCAGTGTATATCACTGCTACCATTCTCAATTTGAATCGTTGTGTGATGAAGATTATATTTCTCCTCCAGCATTTCTTTTACTTTCTTTAATAAGGCATCATTATCGTTTTCTTTGGCAATAAGATGTACGGATAGTGAGTTTTCGTTGGTGCTTAATGCCCATATATGCAAATCGTGCAATTCTTCAACTCCTTCGATATCCAACAGATTTTGCTCAACCATTTTATAATCAATATTTCGAGGTACAGCATCCAGTGCCAGGTTGATTGATTCAATAAATAATCCCCAGGTACCCCAAAGTATAACTAATATAATAAGAAGGCTCATTATAGGGTCGATCCATAAAGCACCTGTTTGTTTAATGAGTAAACCACCCACCACAACCCCTAGCGATACAGCCGCATCTGCTGCCATATGTAGGAAAGCACCTTTAATGTTTAAATCATCTTTTTGACCTTTGATAAACAATAAGGCAGTTAGTGTATTGATCACGACACCAATACCCGCCACTATCATTATCTGTGTTCCGCCTACAGGTTGAGGATTTTTGAATTTGCCAATGGCATCCCAGGCAATAAAGAACACAGCCACAAAAAGCAATACAGCATTAAGCAGTGATATAAGGATGGTACTTTGCTTAAACCCATAGCTGTAACGGTTTTTTGGTTTTTTTGAGGCCAGCCAAATGGCAAACCAGGCGAAAACCAAACCAAGAACATCGCTTGCATTATGTCCGGCATCGGCAATTAAAGCTGAAGAATTGGCAATAAATCCATAAAACAATTCAATTGCTATAAAGATAACATTAAGGCCTATGCCAAGAGCAAATGATTTATTGTAGTTGTTAGTGCTGTGGTTATGATGATGTCCCATTTTAAAGTTATTTGAGCAATTGCAAACTTTCTCTAATGTGTTCTAAATAGCAACAAACGTAAGAGTTTATAGTTTGCTTTATAATAGTTCATTAAGGCTGGTAAGTGCTGTCTTTTGTTTGTTAAAGCACTGAAAGTGCGATATATACGTATTTGTTTTCAACTATTGATTGCTATCAGCTCAACAGGACAATGTTGATTCGTAAGTGTCAAATGCAAATTTTTGCACTTTGTAAATGTCTCACTACTCATATCTCATTACTCACTTCTTCTCTTAATTACTCTCTTAACTCAAAGGAACCTTCCTCAACTTCTACACCATTAATAATAAGACTAACCAAGTGCTCACCCATGTGATATTTCCTGGAAGAGACAAGTTTAAATGACTGTCGTCTGGTAATTGAGGTGCTTGAATTAGCGGCATAGTTTTTCTCACTGATCTTGAACACTTTCCTGGTGTGGCTACCATTTTTCTTCAGGAAGTAGATGCCATATTCCAAGCGGATGAGAGAATTATCAGCAGAGTGATTATGCAGGTCAAAAGAAAACTCTAGTGAATCGCCTACCCGCACAGCATCAGATTTTAAGCTGAAGTTTTGAATCTCTATATGGTCAATTGAACCATAGCCAAACAATAGCATCATTTCTTGGTTACCTGCTTTTAGCAGTGTGCGACTGGCATGTTTCACAATCCAGTCGGTTGCTTTTGATTGGCCTTTCCATCTTTTAGCTATGTCAATCGTTATTTGTGGATTATCTTTTGAAATATCATTCAGGTTATTGGCGACACTTTTACGAACATATTCCGAAGGGTCATTTTTTAGCGTTTCTAAAATGGGTAACACGGGGTTTGGATCAAATTTAAATTTCCGTATGGCGATGCCCCAAGGCAGACGGGAACGACACCCTTCGGATGCCAGACGTCTGACATGTTCGTTTTTATCGGTTGCCCACTTCTGCATTTCCTGTAACATGCGGTCCTCATACTTAATGATAAATGGACGAACAGCCAGTTCACAAGTCGTAAATGATGTGATTTTTTTAAATGCTTTGACCGATGTTTTAAAATCATTAAGCCCGTAACTTTCAATATGATGAGGTATGTGCATAAACACCAGGTCGGGATACTTTACTTTGTTCTCAATATTATCGGCTTTGAGCGTACTTACCAGTTTAAG
>NZ_CEXQWX010000158.1:0-13550 GCF_982718395.1 Carboxylicivirga sp. | reverse complement strand
GCAAAAATTCTTTAAATAGCGATGCTATTCGCATCATTTTTGCCTTGTCTGAGAGCTTAATTCTTCCAAAATAATTCACAAAAACAAAATTTAAACAGTTTCTAAGTTTAAGATAATATTGAGCTGCCAATTGGAGTTTACAATTAACAGCAATGCCTTATTGATTGACACAAAAATAAAGTGACCGAACGTAAGAATACCCGTGATGCAGGTGACTTTTTGTGTCTGTATGTTCAAATAAGAATACTATCTCCCCTTAACCATTAGCATTACGGCATTTGGTGAATATTCGTGCATTATAACATCGTCTTATTACACCTTTTTCAGTAAAAACACTTGTCATACCAGAGTCGTTAAAGGCCAATCATTTTTATGTCTTGCTCTTTTTTCTCGTCCAACTGAATATGCAATATTTCTTTTCCAATATTGGCAAAATCAATCTTTTTTAGATCAAGCTGACGCACGCGACGGTTATGTTGAGTATGGTAGTTTAGTTTCAAATCACTCAAGTTCCAGGCAGTGGTCCAAATGGTGGATGATCGCATCAGTTCATCATTATTTCCTTCGCTGGCTCCTTCGGCCCCATCAGGGCCTAATGGCAGTTGAAAATTATCCAGTATTCTGAATAGCTCATATGTTGCTTCTTCGGCATCATTTGTTGGTCTGGCTGTTTGCGACCATGCTACTGCCCTTACAAAACGAGATGGAGGTGTATTATCGCCAGGCAAGCCAATCATACCAGATCCGGCACCCAAAGGACCATAACTTACACCTTCAATTTCCTTTGCAGAGACTGCATACATCGAAAGATTAACATGATTACGCAAGTTAGTCATGTGCCAATCGTAATTAGGTGCATTGGTAATAACACCTAGTGGTGAATCATATATTTTCAACTTTCCGTCAGTGAATTCAAGAATGATTGACATGCCTTTTGCGTCGGTCACAATCCAGTGACCATCTACTACAATACCCAGTTTCTCTTCAACTACGCCAATTACAGTGACCGCGTTAATTCCAGCTTTTACCTCATTAACGCTGGCAAATTGTGTGAGAATATAATTGGGCAGTTCCTGAGCTGAAATGCAATTGGAGGCATTCGATTTGGTGTATTCAGGATATTTGGCAAACCCGGGATGATAGAATAAACCAACAGCCAATCCTTTTTCGTTCATACCATCTGCAATAAAATCTTTATGCAGCATATCCAGTCCTGCTACTCCGTATTTAGCGTGATAGATTTTGCCATTGTTGCCATCGGGTGTTAAACCATTAAAAGTAAATCCCCTGGGAATAATGGCTACTCTTGAGTTAAGGTCAAAGGCCCCCCACTCCATACTTCGGCCATAAACAACTTCATTGTTTTTAGCAATTAAACGAATACCTGTGCATGCATTGGAATTGAATTGTCCAACTAATAGTAATGATGCAACAACGAGTAAAAATGGAATTAATTTTTTCATGTGTCTATAATTTTCTTTCAGTTGTAACATGGAACTCGCCAATTTTGTCATGCTCCTGTGTAAGAAGCAATTCTCATGGTTCGTTTCATATTTTATCGAGTTAAGTTTATAATGATTGATTCCGGAATACATATGAGACGAATTAAAAGCCCGCTTTAGTTTAGGCTTTTAATCCGTTGTAGGTAATTATCTTCTCTTTGGCTTTTGAACAGGTCGTTTCTGTGGTTTGCTGGCCGGCTTAGAAGCTGGTTTTACGTTGCTTTTCTTAGCTGGAACTGCAGACTTATTGTTCTTCACATTACTTTTAGTAACGTTTTCTTTTGCTGTAGATTTCGCATTTTTATTGTTGGGTTTAGTCGTTCCAGGTGTTGCTTTCGCCGGAGTATTTGCTGCAGCATTTCTCTTGTAACTACCTTCTTTTTTATTAGCAATAACTGTATTAGAGGTATTTCTGTTGATATTGTAATTATTGTAAGTTTTATTGTTGTTAATAATGATGGTATTTCCACCTCTGCGACCACCGTGGTAATGACGATGATGGTGACGGTGTCTTCCAAAATAGATATTAATCGAAATTACGGGGTATGGACGATAATAAACCGGGTAATAGCCATAATAATAAGGTGGATAATAAGGCACGTAAACGGGTGAATAAATGTACTCAACAATTGGTTCAGATTCTATAACTACAACTTCGGCAGGCTGACTTTTCACAACGAGGGTATCAGGGCCTGAGTATGCCGGGTTAGCTGTAACAGCCTGCTTTTCTGTCATTGGTTCAATCACATAATCGTTACCGTACAATTGCTCATCGCCTACCATTTGAACCGATACTTTCTCATTTTCATCTTTCGATACCAGTATAACAGCAACATCCTGAACCTCATTTTCAGTAACATCCACCTGAAGAACAAAAACAAAATCATCTCCTTCTTGCTGAGTCTCAACTTTAATAAAGTCAACATTTCCATCAAGGTTCAGATCGAGGTTATTAATCCCTGTTTCCTCCTTGTTTAAAGAGGTTTCAAACTCCTCAATGGTTTTAGAATCCTGGAATAGATTCAGTACGGCGTATAAATCAAGGTTATCGCCTGGTAATCCGGTTCCTTCTTCATTCGTTGCATTCGTAGTTGCTATGGATAGCAGCATACCCAAGAGTAATAATCCAATTTTGCTCATCATTACAAGTTTAGTGTTAATAGATTTCTACAATTTTAGAATCATGCATTAAAACCTAAAGATCTCAATACACTGTTATAATTTTGGTTAACTAATTGACGCTTGGTAATCTTAATTTATTCAAGACTGTCTCTATTAATAAATTACACTGCTCATAAATCGGTCTTCTACTTATTCACTCTGGTTATAAAGCAGTAAATTGATATTTAGTGAACCTAAATTATAACTTTAACACGATGACAACCTTAACAAATGAATATTGCAATGTATAATTTGATAAATGAATGATTTTACATGAGGAATCAATTGAATTGATAGATGAAAATCAAACCAAATAATCTATGTTTCAATGAAATAAGTAATGATCTCTTTTATTTACAACAGTTGCTCAGAATATTTGATTTACCAACTTTTATGAAGAAGTTGCTTTTCCATCCTTTTTAGGATTCTCTTAATATAGAATCGGTGAAATGGTTTGATCAGATGAAAGTAAATCTTTCCTAAAGTATTATTAAAAATGACAGTCGTTACCAATTCCAGTTTAATATTATCATTAGCCTGATAGCTAATAAAGGAAAGTTTAAAATCAAGGTGTGAATCATTTTGCCCAGTTAAAAGTTCACGTTCATCTTTTTCCAGCACTTCAAAAATAGCTATACTCTCACCAACTTCTCCATTAAACTGGTATAAGCGGTCATATCTTGATCTCTTATCTGTTTTAGGCGCTGTCTTTAATCCTAATGGTTTAACAATGAATTCTCTCAAATGGAGCAGTATTGTAAATGACTTGGGAAAAGACAGAAAAAATGCGATCATCATATCTTTGGGTTTCGGAGCTGCATCTAATTCTTCTGATGTCAGTTGAAAATTATCCCAAAAGTCTGTTTCATCAATGTTTTTGCTAATTAAATAGCTTTTATCAAGTACAGCTTCTTTTACCATTTTAGTTACTTTAAAAGTACTGTCTGTTAACCTTGCATGTATAACACACATTGGTTTTAATACGTTGATTGGTAATAAATTTAGATCACTACAGATAAATTACTTAAGTAATATCAAAAGAAGAGGTGCCTGAGCTTAATATTAATAAAAGAGCGTGCTTAATATTTATTCAAAGCAACGCTCTTTTATGACTTAAAACTTAATTACTTCTTTCCGCTTCCTTTAAAGTAGTCTTCTTTATCAGCAAAAAGGACGTTAAAGGTGGTTAAGCTACCATATGCCCGGGTAATGTATTGTTGCATGTGCACCTTCTCTTCTTCATTTAAGGTGGCCGATGAATTAATGTTCTGCTCAAGCACACGCAGGCGATCTCGCACCATCACAATCTTTTTAAAGAATGTCTCCATTGGTATTTCTTTAGGCTGGAGCGAATCATTTGACGGATACATCATAATTTTGCCACCAATCCATTTCTGACCCAATTCGACTTCGGCTGGTAATGAACCATATTCATCCAAAACAGATGAAATAGCCTGTCGCAAATCACGAGCTGTAATGGTTTCTGGCTTACCGTCATCGGGACTTTCGATGATCGTCAGATTTGTACTTGTTTTGGGGATTTCCATTTTACCACCATCCTCAAAAAAAACAATGTAGGCACCTAAAGTAATCTGAGCAATAATACCTTCGCCATAACGGGGGTGTTCAACGCGAGTTCCTACTTTAATATCTATTGTATCCATAGTTATGAATATTTAAATTGCAATTAATATTGGCACGATATTTATTGCCTAAAATAATTAATCTAAATAAAATTGAATTAAAATGAAGAGACTATTTATTGCAATTGTAGGCTTGGGGTTCATGATAAGTTGTAAAACCACCCAAAATGCGAGTACCGCTCAGGTAAAGGAGCAAAAGCCAATAGAAGAACAGTTTGTAGAGGCTAACATTTGGAAATTAACATCCTTTGATGGTCAATTGCCCGATTCAGCTGGCTTTAGCCAAAAGACACCACAGCTGGTTATAAATATGGCTGAGAATAAAGCAGGTGGCAATAGTGGCTGTAATTCGTTTGGCGGCGAAGTTGTTGTTGAAGGTAATACGATCACCTTTGATAAGATATTTTCGACAAAAATGTATTGCGACGGTGTTCCCGAGATTGAGTTCTTTCAAATGTTGCAGCAACAATTAAATTTTAAGTTGGATAACAATGAGTTGCAACTAATAAAGGACGGAAAGGTGTTGATGGAGTTTAAGTTAAAAGAGTAAGAAAGTCAATTTTCCTTACTTCATTTTATTATTGACCTTCTATGTTGAAGCAAATTTAGATTACAACATAGAAGGTTATTATAGTACTTACTCTGAAAGAATTAAGAATGCTTGTAAGCATCAAAAGACATTACATTAATTCTAAAATCATGGTTACCAATACAGGTACCAGTATGGTTAGTGTAATTCCACTAAAAATGGCTATGATGCCATAGTCTTTACCTGTAAATTTAACTATAATGGGTAACGTTGTATCCATTGCAGTGGCTCCTCCGGTAGCAATACCAGCCAGTTTGCCAAAATACTTAACCAGCAGTGGTACAGCAAGCAATGTGATGATTTCCCGGAAAATATTTGATAATAGAGCAATAACGCCCAATTCCTGGCTATGTAACTGACCAATAAAAATGCTGGACAATGAATAGTAACCAAATCCTGCACCAACCGCCATAGCCTCTTTTACATTGATACCACTCAATATAATTGAAATAACAGATGTACCAACCAAACTGCCAATTACAACAGTGAGAGGTACCAATAACACCTTAAAATTGAGTTTCCTTAAAACATAGAAGGCATTTTTATCACTACCAATACTGATGCCAACCAAAAACATAAGAACAAACAGGGCGTATGTTGTTAAATCTTCATCCAACATCCAATCCGGGAATATATTATAAATTCCTCCAATCAATCCCACGGCAAAAAATGCTAATATAATCAGACTTCCTTTCATGTTAGCCCTCATTTTTAGTTTTGAAAAAGAAATGATATACCAGCCAGGCTAAAAAAACACTGCCGGTGACTGCTCCGAAGGTTAGCCAAAATGCCTGATAGCCAATTTTCGAAAAATTATTGATAATATCCTTATTGACTCCCACGGAGATTCCCAATAAAAACAATAGTAAATAAACCGACCAAGTGACGGCTATATCAATGTTTTTGCGGGTTTTATCCTTTTCCCGCAATATCCAACCAATGCCAATTCCTATGGCAAATAAAGCGATAACGATGTATGAAGTCATGCTGCAAAAATAGTCATTCCATATTAAAGCGAAGCGAGCCCGCCGAAACGGGCCCGCTTCAAATATAAATCCAAATCACACACTATTATTTCTTAACCATCTGACAAGTTTCTGCACACCATGGAAATGAACCGGTCGAACCATCATCACACACATAATCAAACTGTATGTAGTCTATAATGGAGTTTTCGTAATCTAAAACACCGATACAGTCGGTTGCAAACCACCAGGCTCCCCTGTCATCCCAACCAGAATCCAGTTTGTCACCTGCAGGAAATATTAGCTTAACAGCATCTGGGTTTGAAATATCTAAATGACATTCCATCCACATTTCAGCTCCCCAGAAACCATACATTTCATATACAAATGGATCATCTGTTCGTCTTAATTCACCATAATCACGACTCCAGCCATCACCCAAGTAATCATACTTTCCAATGAATTGAGCAATATCAAACTGCGCTTTTTGAATTGTAATAGTTGAAGGTGCTTGATGCAAGCGTAAATTATTATCAACACTATTAATGGCAAACACAATTTTCACAGATTCACCGTTCGGTAAAAATTCTGTATTATATGTAATAGGTAACGCAATTTTTGATTGATTTGCGGGTAAAACGATTGTACTCGACTCAATATCATACATATCGGAACTAGCCGTTGTTTCTACTTCATCAATTTCGATATTGATTGTTACATCGTAAGGTAATTTTTTACCAAAGGTCACAAAGTAAACATCATCCTGTGTTTCTGTTACCTCACCATCAACAACAAGAAAGTTTGCAGCATAGGATTCACTATCTAATTTAATGACAGTTGTTCCCTGATCCATATCAAACAGACCATCTACCTCACAAGCTGCAAATAAAGGTAGTATCAGCAAAAGATATATAGATTTTTTAAATGTCTTCATAGTTTAATTTTTTATGGAGTCAGCTAAGTGACTCCAAATGAATATTTCTTATAAAGCACCATTAGAATTTGTCTCAGCTTCTGGAATCGGGAAGAAAGCGTGTGATTCCAGATTGAAATTATCGGCTCCCGGTTTACCGCTGTTTCTCATTTTATCTTCTAATGTTGAATTACCCCAACGTCGTAAATCAAAGAAACGATGTCCTTCATAGGCCAATTCAACAGCTCTTTCATGCATGATACGATTTCGCATTTGCTCTTTTGTCAAGCCTGAAGGTAAAGCTGGCATGTCAGCACGATCGCGCACTTCATCAATAAATGGTTTAGCTGCGTCAGCAGTGCTTGATTCGTTAAGTGCTTCAGCATACATTAACAATACATCAGCGTAACGCATTACAGGAATATTCTGCGATGAATACCAGGCTGAATTCTCACTTTCCGGCACATCGCTTAGGGTGTATTTCCGGTAAATAGCCCTTTCTGAACCAGCACCGAATACCTCGTCAAAACTTTGTCCAAAAACATCTACATCGGGATCATCAAAAAACAGTGTAGCATATAAACGAGAATCATATTTACCTGTTGTCGCGATGGTACCTTCAGATTTGAATTCAGTCACCATATTTGGTGTAGCTTCGATATTACCCCATCCTCCTGTTTCGGGTGCAGAAGTAAATTTGGCACTTACATGACCAATGTGGCGGCCATTTGAACGAACGGCTGAATACTGAATTTCGAAAACAGATTCTTTATTGTTTTCATTGGAACCGTCAAAGTTGCTCATGAAATTATCGACTAATTCGTAACTGCCAATGCCATCTTCAACCAACTTCTTTAATTCTGTAGCCGCTTCGGCAAATTTGCCCTGATGGAGCAATGCTTTACCAAGAAAACCAATTGCAGCACCTTTGGTGGCACGTCCTACCCTTGAATTATCGTAGCTAGCTGGTAACACAGCTGCAGCATCGTTGAAATCCTGCTCTACTAAAGTCCAAACTGCATCACGCTCACTTAGAGGTTTAGCTAAATCTTCTTCACTGGTTGGTGCAGCATCCTGCAGGATTACTTTATCCCAGTTGTTTAGTACTCTGAAATGTAAAAAGCCTCTAAGAAATTTAGCTTCTGCAACAATCTGCTCTCGCTCTTCAGGTTTAATCTTATCATCAGACATTGCTCCCACTTTTTCAATCACCTGATTAGCGTGGTTTAAGCCTCTATAGGCATCCCACCAGTAGGTGGTAGAACGTGAATTACCAGCTGTATTAGTAAATGTTGAGATAGCTGTCCAATCGGCATATCGGTCAGGACCGGGCATACACATATCTGAACGGAAATGCTCCACTACAAAATTAACTTCGGTTACATTCCAGCGATCGCCGGCTCCTATCTGAGCATATACGGTAGCTAGTGCAGCTTCGGCATCTGTTACATTTCTATAAAATGCCTCTACAGTTAACTGGTCATCGGGTGTTGTTGTAAGGAAGTCATCCTCACAGCCCCAAGTGAACGGCATTAGTGCTAATAAGCTATATATAATATATTTCTTCATTGTTTTATTCTTTTGGGGGTTAGAAACTCATTTGAACTCCTACGATGTACATTTTAGAAATTGGATATAGTGCGGTATCAAGTCCGGGACTCCACACATCACTTCTTCCAATTTCAGGATCCTGACCTGAGTATTTTGTGAATGTAAACAGGTTTTGTCCACTCACATAAACTCTGGCCTTATTTATCTTGATACGTTGTGTTAAATCCTGAGGTAGTGTATAGCCTAATTGGATATTTTTAATTCTCATAAAGTCACCATCTTCAAGGAATCGGGTTGACTCGCGGCTATTCTGACTTGGGTCACCAATTACTGCCCGTGGAATGTCTGTATTTCTGTTATCTGGAGTCCAGGCATTCAGTGTTGAAGCAAACATGTTGCGATTTGTACGCATTGACTCATAATAATAACGGTTACCATTGTAAATTTTGTGCCCTGCAGCACCATGCATAAGTACTGATAAATCAAATGATTTATATGAAGCATCAATACTGAAACTGAAGTTATACTTTGGTATACCTACTCCGCTGAATACTTTATCATCCGGCGTTAATTTACCATCACCATCAACATCTTTAAAACGGATATCGCCTGGTTTAGCATCGGGTTGAATGACTGTACCTTCGCTATTAGTATGTGCTGATACTTCGTCTTCACTCTGGAAAATACCATCCATTTGATATAACCAATACGATCCCAGTGCATACCCAACTTTTGTTTGGTGAGCAAAGTGCTCTGAGTAATTTAAAGCAGCACCAGGAATACTTTCATCTTCGGTACCCATTTTAGTTACCTCATTCTTGGTAGTACTTAATGAACCAAATAGCGAATAATCTAATCCTCCAATTCTATTTTGATAATTTAATTCTAATTCAATACCACTGTTAACCATTTCTCCAAAATTAACGGTCGGTGTTCTCAAACCTGCTGAAGGAGGAATAGGCTTGTTAACCAGCATATCAGAGGTTGTATTATCATAGTAGTTTAATGCACCTGATAACTTATTATTGAAGAATCCGAAATCAACACCAATATTCATTGTAGCCGTTTTTTCCCATCGATATTCGCGATTTTCCAGATCTCTTGAAATGGTACCCGTCCAAACTGACTCGCCACGACCTTGTGAGTAAGCTCCAAACTCGTAGGTATAGCTACTCATTAACGGCAAATATCTGTAAAGACCTAAACTACCTTCATTACCTAAAATACCGTAACTGGCTCTCAGTTTAAGGTTGCTTAAGAAATCCTGGTTCTGAAGGAAACCTTCTTCTGACATTCTCCACCCTAATGCAACTGAAGGGAAAGTACCATAACGTGAATCTGGCCCGAACTTAGACGAACCATCACGACGGATAGTAGCCTGAATTAAATAACGATCGTTGTATGAATAATTAATTCGACCAACAATTGATGCACGGGTATATTCAGTTCTTGTTCCACCAACATCTTTATCGCCATCCATTCCAGCGTTTAAGGTGTTAAAATACTCATCCAAAAAGCCAGTTGGTACCTCGTCTGTTTCCAGGATAGGATCACCACTATCATTTAATTCAGCGCTATATTCATTTTTGAATCCTGTAATACTAGCTTCTACATAATCTGTAGTTGCTTTTTTAGTAATATAGCCAGCCATTAAGCCTAATTTATGCTTACCAAAGGTTTTATCGTATGTCAGGATATTATTGATGTTAATCTCGCGCCAGTTGTATCTTCTTTCCCATACTGAAGGATAAAATACTTCTTCCTTATCGTTGATATTATACGACGGATTATGTGAGAAAGAGTGTCTGTTACTATTATTTAAACCAGCTTCAAAGCGGAAATTTAAATCTTTTATAAGGTCAAAGGTCAAATAACCATTGGCAGTCAGGTATTCATCACGATACTGGCTATCGACGAAATGCTCGCGACCAACAGGATTGTTATTGGCAGGCATACCTAATTCATCCGTATTGGGATAACCAAATCCATCTTCGCGTGAATCGTCATAGATCGGCACCATTGGAAGAATCTCGTATGTTTCTTTGATACTCAATGACCGATTGTCCTGATCAGTTTCATTATAGCTGATGTTGATTCCTCCGTCTAACCAATCACCTTTAAAATCAATCTTCGAACGTAAGTTAGCTTTTTGGAAATCAGTTCCAATGATGGTACCCTCCTGATCTAACCAACCAGCAGATACATAATACTGTACATTTTCGGTACCACCTCTGAAGTTCACATTGTATTCCTGCATTGGTGCTTTACGGAAAACAGCTCCTAACCAATCAGTATCATAGTAATATGGCTCTGATAAATATTTTGGTTTTGATTCATCAGGATTATTGTCATACATCATGTTGGCAATTTTCATGTATTGCTCAGAATTAGCCATGTCCAGTTCTGATGTTTGTACCTGACTAGCCCATTTTGCCGACACGTCAACACTTAGTTTACCCTCTTTACCTCTCTTAGTTGTAATCAGGATAACACCATTGGCAGCTTCAGTACCGTAAATAGCTGCGGCCGCACCATCCTTTAATACTTCAATTGACTCGATATCAGCCGGATTCAGCATATACATGCTACCGGGAACATTATCAATAATAACTAATGGATCATTATCATTCAAAGTACTGGCACCACGGATTTTTATGTCCATACCAGCTCCTGGTCCTCCTCCAATTGCGGTAATGCTCACGCCAGCCATTCGTCCTTGCAGAGCTTCTGCCGGATTTGAAACGGCCACCTTGGTTAGCTTATCGCTTTTAACGCTAGCAACTGCGCCGGTAAGATCACTTTTCTTTTGTACTCCATAACCTACAGCAATTACTTCATTCAAACCAATTGATTCTTCAACCAATGTAATGTCAATCTGGGTACGTCCGCTTACTGCAATGGTTTGCGATTGAAAACCAATAAAAGAGAAGACAATATTCTTATCTGCTCCTTCTACTGTTAGCTCATATTCTCCATCAATATTGGTTATGGTACCGGTTGTTGTTCCTTCTATAAATACATTAACACCCGGTAATGGCTCTCCATCAACGCCAATAACTTTACCTTTAATGGTTTGCTTTATTTCTTGTTGAAAAGCAATAGCAGGCTTCTCTTCCAAAATAATAATGATTTTATCATTGACTTTATAGGTAAGTCCGGTACCTTTAAGTGCTTTGTCTAACACTTCATATAGCTCACCACTTTCGATGTTTTGAGCTATTTCTTTATCCAGGTTAACCTGGTCATCCTGATAAAAAATGGTAAATGTTGATTGTTTTTCGATCTCATTAAATACATATTGCAATGTATTTTGACCTCGTTTAAGGTTTAGTTTCACGTTCTGCGAATAACTTATTGCAGATACCTGAACCATTCCGAAAATCATTAAAACTACAGTCAGTTTCATAATCTTCCAAAATTTTGGGTTAAGACATGACACGCCACGTCTCATGCCATTCAATTTTTTTTTCATACTTTTGAATGATTTACTTTTAAACTTGTTTTAAATTTATCTGACCGGGATGATGTTGCCGCATCACTCCGGTCGCTTTTTTTGCGTATGATCCTAACTCATAGGCTATTCATTTATAAGATTGATATAAATTTTTCCATCTTTAGCTTTGTAATTGATTGGTGTTGTCATCTTTATAACATCCAATACCTGCCAAATCGTTTCGTTATTTCTGAATTTACCGGTAAAAGTTAAATCCTCAAATCCCACAGGATTATAAACTATATCAACATCATACCACCTCTCCAGTCGAACAACCATTTCTTTAAAAGGTGTACTTTTAAAGTGAAATCCTTTTTGCATCCAATTAGTGGCTAAGGTGATATCTGTATCATTGACATTAAGTTCTCCTTCTTTATAAATAGCTTTTTCTCCCGGTTTCAGGATGATTGCCTTTGTAGCAGAAGTTCCTCTTTTGTTCAGCGAGATACTTCCTTCTACTAACGTTGTTTCAATACGGTCAGCATCCGGGTAAGCCATTACATTAAATTCAGTTCCAAGCACCCTTACTTCAATCTCACCTGCTGTTACCTGGAAAGGGTGTTCTGCATTATGCTGCACCTCAAAATAACCCTCTCCTCTTAGTTCAACAGTGCGAAGTTCTTTATTGAACTGGGTTGGATAAATTAACTCAGAGCCGGCATTTAACCTGACAATAGTTCCATCGGCTAAATGGACAGTGGTTTTCGAGCCATTGGGTACAACAACTTTTGCAAAAGCTGTCGATTCTTCAATGTTATCAGGTAATTGAAATACAAAGTAACTTGCTATGGCTACAGTAATTGCTATTGCAGCAATTTTAATCAGTTCTTTACCCCATTTAGTTATAGAGCGAGTTGTTTGGGTTTGTCTCTTAAAATCACGCCATGCACTATCAACTTTTGGCATGCTTACCTCTTTAGTAGAATCCCATACATCCTTAAATTGGAAATAATGGCGTTTGTTGCTTTCGGACTGATTAATCCACTCTTTTAAAACCTTTAATTCGGCCTCCGAAGCTGTTTTATCGAGGCTTTTAATAATCAGGTTTTCTATATCGTTTAATTCTTTCATCTGTCTTTATTCTAATCTCAAGACAGGTGAGTTTCGAAAACTACGTCAACTTTTAATGAAAAAATTAAAATTTATCTGACTGGTTGATACGCCAGTTCTCGTAATTTGTTAATACAACGATAAATACGCGTTTCGACGGTGCGTAAAGGAATATTTAATTTATTGGCAATTTCTTTATTTTTTAAGCCCTTAAAACGACTTAAATCAATAATATCCTGGCAAACATCCGGTAATTCACGAATTAATTTACGGATAATTTCAACTTGTTCTTCCTGCAAAATACTCTTTTCATCGCGGTAGTAATCGACTTCCATTTCTTTTAACTCTGCATGTATAGAATGATGATGCCGGGAATGAATGTTTACCTGCTCAAGGTGATTCATCGATAAGTTATAAACAACCTTGAACAGATAGGCCTTTAAAGAAACAGTTGCAATTATATTTGATCGGTTTTCCCACAATTTTATAAAAGCTTCTTGCACTACATCAGAAGCTATATCATTTCGATGCACGAATTTTTTCGCGTAAAGAACAAGATTGGTATAATGCATTTGAAAAAGTTGTTCAAACTCTTTCTTTGATTGTATTTGTTTTATTTCTTGCATTTAACGTCAGTTCGTCTAAAAACTTATTGCACTTCCATAATTTGAATTAAAAATAAT
>NZ_CEXQWX010000157.1:0-13719 GCF_982718395.1 Carboxylicivirga sp. | reverse complement strand
CCATTCAATCAATGACCCGAATGGATATTCTGCCATTCAACCGCTTCTATCTCGGAAATAATTCAACCATTGAAGATTTCTGTACGGTTAATAATGGTGTAGGTAAAATCTACATTGGTGACGATACCCGTATCGGTATTGGCTCTGTTTTAATTGGTCCTGTTTATGTAGGTAATCATGTTCGACTGGCACAAAATGTTGTTATCTCCGCTTTAAATCATAACTACCAGGATGTTGAAACTCCGATTTCAAAACAAGGAGTCAACACCAGTGAAGTATATATTGGTGATGAAACATGGATTGGTGCCAATGCAGTTATCTTACCAGGTGTATTCATTGGTAAACATTGTGTTGTTGCAGCAGGAAGTGTGGTTACCAAGAACATACCATCCTATTCTGTGGTAGCCGGAAATCCTGCTAAAGTAATCAAGGTATTCAATCAGGAGTCCAACAAATGGGTTAAAAAAACAGCTTAATAATTAACTATTGTAACCACCTCCTCCCGTTAAAACGGGATACTCCTCCTTTTGAAGGAGGAGAATGACGCAATATCTTCCCCTCCTGAATTTTAGGAGGGGTGCCGACAGGCGGGGTGGTATAATTTGTTACTAAAATCAATTGCTATGAAAACTA
Organism: Carboxylicivirga sp.; assembly: GCF_982718395.1. NCBI lineage: Bacteria > Pseudomonadati > Bacteroidota > Bacteroidia > Marinilabiliales > Marinilabiliaceae > Carboxylicivirga > Carboxylicivirga sp. The sequence continues at coordinate 13,086 of NZ_CEXQWX010000157.1, read as the reverse complement.
TAGAGATCATTTTTTGGATATTATTCGGTATAATTTTTTACACCTATCTTGGTTACGGTATGGTGCTATCCATTCTGGTAAGCATTAAAAGAATCTTTAAGCGTCAACCTTTAAGCACCGCAGATGAGCAAGAATATCTGCCGGAAGTCACCTTGCTTATTGCTGCCTATAACGAAAAGGATTATGTGCAACAAAAAGTGAAAAACACCAGGAACCTCAACTACCCTAATCTGAAACAGGTTTGGGTAACCGATGGATCAAATGATGGAACACCGAATTTATTGAAGCAATATAAGGATGTAACCGTTTTACATCGGGATGAACGTAATGGAAAGATTGCTGCCATCAATCGCGGAATGAAATTAGTAGAATCACCTATTGTTGTCTTCTCTGATGCGAACACTTTATTAAGCGAAGATGCCATTCTGAGAATTGTTAAGCTGTTCAAAGATCCTGAAATCGGATGTGTATCAGGTGAAAAACGAATCATAAGTAATCTGACGGATGATGCTGCCGCTGCCGGAGAAGGTTTGTATTGGAAATATGAATCAACACTTAAAAAATGGGATGCAGAATTGAACACTGCTGTTGGTGCTGCCGGTGAACTGTTTGCTGTTCGAAAGCATTTATTCCGTGAAGTTGAAAAAGATACCTTATTGGATGACTTTATTATATCGCTGCGCATAGCCATGCAAGGTTATAAAATCGGATACGATCCTGAAGCATATGCCATTGAAACAGCCTCTGCAAATGTGAAAGAAGAGCTTAAGCGAAAAATAAGAATCAGCGCCGGTGGTATCCAATCGATTATTCGCCTGCTACCCTTATTAAATGTGTTTAAATACAAGCTATTGGCTTTTCAGTATATCTCACATCGTGTTCTGAGATGGACTCTTGCGCCTCTTTGTCTCATTGGCACCTTTATACTAAATGGCTTATTAGCATCACAATATCCTGTTTACGAATGGCTGTTTGTTTTGCAATGCAGTTTCTACGCCCTGGCTTTTACAGGCTGGATACTTGAAAAAAACAAATTACGCTTTAAAATTCTGTTTATACCTTACTATTTTCTGATTATGAACTATGCCGTATTCAGAGGATTTATCCGGTTCTTCAAAAACAATCAATCAGTCAACTGGGAAAGGGCGGCAAGAGCATAATATTCAGCAATAACTAAAGTCCTGTAAATATGGGATCTATAATGTAAACCTCCTTAACAGCATACAGATAATTAGGAAATAATAGCTTAGTTATATTGTATGACCCAACTGGGTTGCACTACCTGACCCAATTGGGTCAGATAATAAGTACACATAAGGATCGAATCCTTATTAAGCTGAATCGACAGTTAAAAATGAGCGTGAGATGCATAGATGTGCCGGACTTACAGCCCTCAATTGCATTGTCAATTAAGACCATAGCCCTTGCGGACTATGCTTGCACGTGTCGTTCTTACAGAACTAATAAATGGTATTAACCCCAGAGCAAACTGCGGGAAATTAAACCACGCGTCCTATCCGCCAAAGCGAACACGAAGGAGGATTAAACCTCGCTCACAATCTGGCCTGAAATGCTTGTTCCGCCCTAGCGGAAGCCTGCACATAGAAGCGCAGGATGAAACCCTGCGGTGCACACAGAATGATGACAAAGCTCTGAAAGTGCGAAACATCAGGCACTTCTGTCAATTGTCAATCGGCATTATTACTAAAATTCTATTCATAAAAAAGCCCCCGTATTTAATGGAGGCTATATAGCAAATTCAAAATTTATTAGTTCTTTTTATACAAAAGCAAAGCAGAATAAGTTGCAACTCCTCCCTGATCCGAGTGACCGCTAAACTTGATATCAATCAATTGATCTGTGGTGATGCCTTCTTTTTCTACAAAGGTATTAATCTGCTCATCCAATGATTGATCAAAATCGTCCGTTCCTGTATATTGAAAATGCTTTGTCACAATGTTACTCATATCACCAAATTTTATAATTCTACATCTTTTCCTTCTCCTACGGCAGAGTTTCATTTAAGATTCAAAAATCATTTCCAATTTTGACGAATGTTATCATTGTTTATTGCTGTAGCTCCATCCAATTTATGAATGCATTAAATTTTGCTTTATTATCTCCGATCCATAACAAAGATTCAGCATTGTATTTTGTGCTGCAAATAAAATAAGAGTACGCTTCGGTATGTGTAGCAATGTGTAATTGCTTAAAAAAATCAACATATTGGATATCAAAGAAATCCATCTCCCCAGTCTGCTCTTCGTTTAACATGGTGAACAAGGCCAGTGTTTGATTCACCAGTTTATAAGGTTCTTCAGGGTTATTAACCGATGCTTCACGGGCAATATCGTTTAGCTTGGATTCGGCCACTTTTAAACCAGAAACAGATGAATGCTTACTAATTGGCTTTGCAAATCCCGGCTTCTGCACCATGGCCACGTGCCATCTCACCTGTAAATCATCAAATAAAAGCTCTCTGTTCATCTCATCCACCTCTATAAACAGGGCATAGTACAAAGGCAACATACTTTTTAGTACTTCTCCTTTCTGCTTCATGATATCTGACAATAAACGATGACCTGCAACGTGTTGTTTATTCAACTGCAAGCCTTGAATAACTGCACGCTCTGCTTCATCCGGCTTTTTCAACTTCAGATAACTTTGGCCCATATTAAAATACAAAAGACTCTCATTGGGATATTTTTTCAACGCCTTTTTATACTCCCTGATTGCCTGTATATATTGTCCTTTGTTATTAAGTAAAGCACCATATATCAAAAGGGCATCTAGCCAATACTCATTGTCTTTGGCTAATACGTTACGACAGTAATAAAGTGCTTCCTTGTCATCTTTAATCGTCAAATAGGTAAAGGCTAATTCATAATGCGCCTCAATATTCTTTTTATCCAGTGTAATAGCCTGTTTATATTTATTAATGGCATCTTCATAAAGTTCATGACCAAACAGAGCCTGACCTTGTTTGATCAACTTTTCCGATTCACTTTGCTGGGCCTGGAGATGAAAAAAGCCCATCATCAACAACATTAGTATCGTTCTCATGCTGTAATGATAGACTTTTATTATTGATCCGTCAAACAATTTCAATAAGAGGATCAGGTTTAACGCTTGTTAACAATCAAGCGACCTATATTGACTACAATTCCTTTAACTCAATGGTTTTTAAAACAGCCTCCACTTCGCGTACCAAAATACCTTTCAGTGCTTTAGACGGAGCATAAACATAACCACTCAACATTAGTAATTCGTTGTTTTCCTTATCCTCGTAAAAGAAATCAACAAACGGACCTCCCATAAAATCACCTTGTACTTTCCATAGTCCTCTCAGCTCAGTCCATTGTCTGTCTGCAAATTTGGTTTTCCTGACAGATACAGGGTAGTTTTCCTCGGTCGACATAAACGAACCTTCATATTCTCCGGGAATCTGCTGACAAAGCAAATTGTTCCTGAATTGTAACAGTCCATCAGCATCAAAATTATCGATTGAATCAAGCGGGCAACGGTACACCAGGATGCCCAACTGACTGCCCATACGTTCATCGTCAAGCCAGCTAAACTGCCCGTCCGATTTTTTCAACTTGAAACCTTTAGGAAAATAAAGACTAAACGGATAGTTATCTTCGATATGCTTCACTGCTTCCGGCTGATAAAGATTGGTATAGGAACTGGCCATTGCCCTGATATCGCCGTTGTAAAAAAAACCTTTAATGGTTGGCCATTTCTGTTCCAGCAACGAACCCAACTCTTCTATTGTTGGTGATACAACCTCAACAACACTCTGATTCTTTGCCCATTCCTGTCGGCGATAATTGACACGACCAGCGTTTATATCGGGACGAACAGAAACCAGAAGCACATTACGATAGGTTCTGAAATGTCGCTCAAACTGCCCGAAAGCAATGCGGGTTTTCCTGAATAAAAGCTCCTGCTGTGGCAATGCCGGAAATTCATCCTTTAATAACTCCTTTAATAATTTGCCCGATTCAGACAACCAATGCTCATCCTCAATAACGACGAGTAACTCGCCGGGAGAACCAATGGCACGCGGTTTAAATTTTGACGGTTGATCGGTACATGCCGCTACCAATATAACGGTAGTAACTATTGTAATAGCCAATAACCAAACCCTATTGCTGATTGTGTTGATATAATTTTTCATCTGTTTATGTTCTATTTTTATTTGTCAGATGGAACTCTCAAGTAAATTTTAATCATGCCCCTTAGACAACTCGTAATTAAAATTTACATGTTCGTTTCATGGTATTCGATTTAAATGGTTAGAGAAATGAACGACACCGGCTGAATCGATTATAATCATACTATCTTTAGGCACGGATGAAACAATCGGTAAAAAAACAACCGGTGTCGGTCTATATATAGATTGGTTTGAAGAGTTAATTCAAAACAAAGTTCACAGGTAATGTATAGGCTACCCTTACATTTCGATCCCTTTGCTTGCCCGGTGTCCATTGAGGCATACTATTAATAACCCGTAAGGCTTCTCTTGATAGATTCTCATCAGGACTACGGACTACTTTTGTATCAACAACATTACCTTTTTCATCAACCACAAATGAAACATATACTCTGCCGGATGTGCCGATTTCAATACATATTCCAGGGTATTTAACACTGTTGGCAATAAATTTCAGTAAGGCAGATTCTCCTCCGGGGAACTGAGGCATTTTCTCAACTCTGATAAATGTAATCGGTGCCTCATCCGTTTCGTCTTTCATTTCAGGAAGCTCAAATGCTTCGAAAGGTATCTCTGAAAACAAATCAGGGCCATCATCAATTACTGGTGTTTCATTATCCACAATAATGATGTTTTTTAAAGCAATTGGTTTAGGTAACTCTTGCTTTGGCTTCTCTTGCGTAGTAATAGGTATCACTTCCACATCATCTACAAATGGATCGTCCCATACCGGTATCACAGCCTTTTCAGTCGATGATCCCCACTCAAAGGCTGCCAACGATGCACCCAAAGCTATTATTAAACCCACCTGAAAAAAGACTCCTCGTTTACGCTCCAGATCAGCGTGTCTATATTTTTTTGCTTTCATGACGATTTATTTATGAGGTTACTAATGTTAGTTGTCTTTTAATAGTCAAGGGGTGTTCCATTTTATCAATACTCGTTCAACTATTTATCACCACAGAATACAAAACACTACATATGTGCCACTTACAACAATCGAAATTTTTATTTTTACTATTTTCATTGGTATGAAACTCAACTAATAAACGCCCTGTTGGGCGCTTTTGCCCCAGACATTATCGCACAAAAAAGCCGATGTTCCATTTTATCGTCTTTCGATTCGAATTTGCAGGGTCGTGCTGGATACATCGGCTTTTATTCTGAAAAATTATATCGAGAACGTTTTCTCAACATGAAAAGGGAATTTTTACTACTTCATATATTAACTTTTAATAGTTACTAATACTGTGTTAAACATTACTGCTATTGCAGTCTGAAACGAACAGGTACAGAATAGGAGACTTTAACCGCCTTACCTCTTTGCTTACCTGGTTTCCATTTGGGTAAGCTTTTGACAACCCTGACAGCTTCCTGTTCCAGGTTGGCGTCTGTACCACGATAGGCTTTTACATTTGTTACTTCACCTTTCTCATTTATCACAAATGAAACACTAACCATTCCTTGTATTCCATTCTCCTGACAAATAATCGGGTATTTCACATTATGAGCGATGTACTTTAACAAAGCTGCTGTTCCGCCCGGGAATTCGGGCATTTCTTCTACAATCATGAAAATCTGATCTCCTGGTTCTTCATCTTCCGGCTCAAGCATTGAAAAATCAACTTCGAATTCCTCATCCATTTCCATATCATCGATTTCCAAATCTTCATCCAACTCCACATCATTATCCACGATTTGTAAAATATCTACTGCTCTTGGCGGAGGCGGAGGTGGCGGTGGCTTGACTTCCTCTTGTCTTGTAATAGGCGGTGCCTCTTCTTCCAGGACTTCTTCATCAACCATAGCGAGCATACTCACTGTAGGATCTGTTGTTGTCCACTCAAAAGCTAATAATACTAATCCAAGTGTGACAATTAATCCAACCTGAAAGAACAGAGCCCTTTTTCGCTCCAGATCGGCCTTTTTACTTTTCTTTACTTCCATAGGCAATTGTTTTGAGGTTTCACGTTAAGTTACTTTGATCAACTTATAGCCAAGTTGCATACCAAAAGCCATCAACAACATTTATCAAACACAAACATCTCCTCATATAAGACTGATAATCTAGGATTTAAAATATTTTCCAATTTTATTAACACAAAAAGACGCACTGAATTGCAGGACAGATATAACGCCCATCTGGGCGAAAACAAGTAGCATTTTATCCCCGTCATTCTGTTCTAAAAAGATTACTTTTGCATTGCAATCTGTATTCTGTATACCCATGGAGTCTTCACAACCAATTTCTTCGTACAGCTCTTTAATCAATGAAGCAATAGAGCAATTTACCTGTAGTATGGATAATGCACTATTCCGATTGGTAATTGTTAGTGATGAAGGTCTCATATCACAGGTTCACGGCAAGCTGATGTTCCCTAAACGTTATGAATTAAAAGAAGGACTTAACTGGAAGATGATTCAGGAACATATTCAATGGGAGGATCAGCAACAGGAAAAAGGCTTTATCAATATAGGAGATAAAGTTTATAACTTGGTTTACCACTGTAACACTTCGCAGTCAAAACTATTGCACATTTACCTAATCTCATCCATTGATATCGAATTCCCCTGGTTGCAGATTGCTACATCATCATTAAACACATCCATTGAAGCAGTTTTAAAGGATGCCAGCATGCAGCAGCAAATGGATGATACGCACCAATTCACCTTTGCGATGATGAACGCTTTAAAGATTGGTGTGATTTCGGTCAGTACTGAGGGTGTAATCAAATATGCCAACGATCTGGCTTGTCAATGGATTAATATACGGCGGAGGGAACTGCTAAAAATATCAGTCCGCAAGCTTATCCCCAGTTGGAACAATATTTATCAACTGGTTAGCTCGGGCGAAAAGTTTATTAATGAGGAAATAGCGATAACCACTTCAGACGGCAAGGCCAAATTTAATGTAACCATCACACCCATTCTTAACCAGGAGAATGTCAAACTGATTGGAATGGTAATCGCCATCCGGGAACTGGAGAATGTATATCACCTGGTTAATAAATATACGGGTATGCAGGCCCGGTTTGTATTTAAGGATATTATTGCCAAAAGCCAGAAGATGCGCAAACTGGTTGAATACGCCCAAAATATATCAGATAGCCCTTCAACCATATTAATTGAAGCTGAGAGCGGAACGGGCAAAGAGGTGTTTGCCCAAAGTATTCACAATGCCAGCAGTAGAAAAGACAAAGGTTTTGTGGCAATTAACTGTGCAGCCATCAGCGATAATCTGATAGAAAGTGAACTGTTTGGTTATGACGAAGGGGCCTTTACTGGTGCTAAAAAGGGTGGTAATCCGGGTAAGTTTGAGTTAGCCAACGGCGGCACATTGTTTCTGGATGAAGTTGGTGATATGAAACCCGAAGTTCAGGTTAAATTATTACGGGCAATACAGGAAAGTGCCATCACCCGTGTTGGTGGTGAAAAAACAATTCCAGTGGATGTGCGTATTATTGCAGCTACTAATAAGAACCTGAAGGAAGAGGTCGATAATGGTAATTTCCGTCTGGATTTATATTACCGGCTAAGTGTTATTCCACTTAAAATACCGGCTTTAAGGGAGCGAATGGAAGACCTGCCATCACTTATTCGTTTTTTTCTCAACAAAAAGTCAGTTCGGCTTCAAAAACAAGTTCCACAGATTCGTTACTCAACCCTGCAACAGTTTCTTGAATATAACTGGCCGGGAAACATCCGCGAACTGGAGAATGCCATTGAGCAATATGTGATGCTGGACGGTAATATTCCTTTCGAAAATCTTAAGAAAGCAAATAACTCATTGGAAATTATTCAATTAACAGATTCTGATTCGACAGAAAACAGTTCTGTTCCACAACTAACTACTGTGAAAGAAATGGAACGAAATCTGATTGTTAATACACTTCGGCATTACAATTATAACATGACACATTCTGCACAATCATTGGGATTCAGCCGAAATACCTTATACCTGAAAATCAAAAAATACGCGATCCATATCAATCAGTAATATGTATCATTATATGACACTGTAATTTTTTAGGACATCAAATTAAGAGCGATGTCCTTCTTTAGGACATTGCCAGCTTTCGTTTTCATTTCTCACCAAACAGCAGATTTCATTCTATCTGTTTATCTGCCCCTTACAAGCTTTGGCACATCCTTGGCACCTTCCTGTTCAAACAACAATGAGCATGGAAGCACATGTAACGCATCAGATTTTAATTTGCCTGGGTAGCTCTTGTCATTCAAGAGGCAATGCAGAGAATTTAAAATTCATACAAAACTTTCTGAAGGAACGAAAAATTGATTCCAATATTGATTTCAGAGGACACCTTTGTAATGAAATGTGCAAGAGGGGGCCGGTTATCGAAATTGATGAACATGTATATGAAGGTGTTACACAAAGTAATCTTCCGATTATCTTATCAAACCACTTTGATAAAGCCAAATGCATTTAAAGCCGATATATACTGAAGTTAACGATTGCAAAGATTGCTACAAATGCATTCGCGAGTGTCCTACAAAAGCTATTAAGGTAAGTGATAACCGCGCCTCAGTGCTAGATGATCTATGCATTTACTGTGGTCATTGTGTGGCCATTTGCCCATCAGGTGCTAAAAAGGTACGCGATGGCATTTCACGGGCAAAACTGCTTATCAAAGAGAAAAAGCAGGTTTATGTTTCCCTGGCTCCATCTTATGTGGCTGAGTATGGCATCAATGAAAAACCATTACTCGAAGCTTTAAAAACATTAGGCTTCAAAGGTATTTCTGAAACGGCACTGGGTGCACAGGAAGTATCCAGACAGGTAGGTCATTATCTTAAATTCCGTCAAAGTGGAGCTTACATCTCCTCAGCCTGTCCAGTGGTGGTTGAGCTGATCCGTAAATATTACCCTCAACATACCATGGCCATTACGCCATATATGTCGCCCATGTTAACTCATGCCCGCATGTTAAAGCAATGGTATGGTAATGATATCGGTGTTGTTTTTATCGGGCCTTGTATTGGTAAAAAGTCAGAAGCCGATTCATCTGACTTAGTAGATGTTTCCCTTACTTTCAAAGAGTTGAATGAGTGGTTAAATGCCGAGAACATCGATCTGGATAATCTGTCCGGTTCAAAGCAATGCAATTTTGAACCACATCAGGCCAATGCTGGTGTGATTTATCCATTGGATGGCGGCATGGTGAAGACCATTAAACAAGCCAACAACTCTGGTGACAGTAACTTTATGAGTTTTACCGGACAGAATATGGTTCGTAATATTCTGGATAACCTGGATGATCTTGGTAAAAACGCGCCCATATTTCTGGAGTTACTGGCTTGTGAAACGGGCTGTTTAAATGGGCCGGGCATGAGTGACTGTAAGGATTTAGCAGGAAAATGCCTGAATATTAAAAAGCAATTTAACTGCCGTCAGGAAAAGGGAAACACATGTCTACAACAAGAACAGACTTTTAATATTGAACGTGACTTTTTTAATATTGAGTCGGTCAAGATCAATCAATATTCAGCTAATGAAATTAAAGAAGCTTTGCATAGCATTGGTAAGACAGCAGTAAGTGACGAACTTAATTGCAGTGGATGCGGCTATGATACTTGTCGTGACTTTGCTCAGGCGCTTCTGAGCGGTAATGCTGAAACAGCCATGTGTGTTTCTTATATGCGCATGGTGGCCCATCATAAAGCAACCATTCTGGTTCAAAAAATTCCATCAGGTGTTGTCATAATCGATGATCAATATAAGGTAGTTGAGATGAATGCTAGCTTTGCCCGGTTAATGGGAAGTGAAACAGAACTATGCTATGAAGCCAATCCCGGCATGCGGGGCGCTGAAGTCAACAAATTAGGATCGTTTGCCAAACTGTTCAAAACTGCATTGATGACAGGCAAGGAATATTACGAGTTACCGGTTACTGAAAATGACAAAAACCTGCAATTATCTATTTTTAATATTCAAAAGCACAAGCTTGTAACAGGTATTATCCAAAGTGCGCGTCAACCCGAGTTCCGCCAGGAAATTGTTGAAAAGCGCACACGTGAGGTCATTAAAAAGAACATGGAGACTGTGCAAAAAATTGCCTTTCTTCTGGGCGAAAATGCTTCTTACACAGATTCTCTTCTAAACTCAATATTAGACGCCCAAAACGAAGACCATGCATAACAGGCGTTTTTATATAGAAGCTGAATTATGCCAGGAACGCAAAGCCTTACAGAATGTATGTGGTGATGCCTGTGAGTCGAGAAAGTTAAAAGAAGAAGATCGTTTAATAACTGTATTGTCGGATGGCTTGGGCTCTGGTGTGAAAGCCAATATACTTGCTACCATGACCACCAGTATGGCACTTCAGTTTACGGCTAAAAATGATCCTCTGGAACATACGGCTGACTTTATCATGAACACCTTACCGGTGGATTCCAAAAGGCAGATCAGCTACTCTACCTTCAGCATTCTGGATATTAACTGCTTTGGCGATGCTAATATTGTAGAATTCGACAATCCACCTGTTTTAATCTACCGCGATGGCAATTTTGTCAGTCTGCAAGCTGAGCCGAAGAGAATCAGGCGAAGTGATACCCTGTCAGCCACAGTGCTTTATTCGCATGTTAAGTTGCAGAAAGAAGATCGCATCATCATTGTGTCGGATGGAATTACCCAATCGGGCATGGGCAGTTCAAAGATGCCTTTTGGCTGGGGTAGCGAAGGCTTAAAAAGCTTTACCCAACAAACCATTAATAATCAGCAAAACATATCAGCAAAACAGCTTGCCCGTAAGATCATGCAACGCGCTAAAGCCAATGATGCTGATCAGTTTAAAGATGATGCCAGCTGCCAGGTTATTTATTGCCGGGAGCCACGCAAACTGGTTTTGGCATCAGGCCCGCCATACTATAAAAATTACGATGCGGTTTTAGCCGAACGATTGGTGAATTTCGGTGGCGCAAAAATCATTTGTGGTGGCACAACATCTAAGATTATTTCCCGCGAATTAAAGCGCGATATCAGCATCGAACTGAATAACTACCGACCGGATTTACCACCGGTAGCACAAATGGAAGGTATCGATCTGATTACTGAAGGCATTTTAACATTAGGAAAAGTTTCTTCCATACTTGAACAGTTGACGAACACAAAGGTGAAAGGCGAAGGACCGGCAGAGCAGATGGTTAAGCTACTACTTGACTCAGATTCTATTCTGATACTTGCCGGCACACAGATTAATAATGCTCATCAAGATCCCAACTTACCTGTTGAATTGGAGATCAGAAGGAACATTATTAAAAAAATTGCTTCAATACTGGAAGATAAATTCCTTAAAACAATAGAAATAGAATACTTATAACCATGTCAGATATACTCGCTATACCAAAATACAAAGTTCAGATATGTTGTGGCACAATGTGCTACATTATGGGTGGAGCTGAACTACATCTTTTAAATGACAGCTTACCAACAGAGCTTAAAAATAAAGTAAATATTGAAGGTATACCTTGCATTGGCAATTGCAATCACGACGAAAAGTTACACCCTTGCGTGCTAATCAATAACATGCCTGTGAATAACGCATCCACGCATAAAATAATTAAACACCTGCTAACACTCGAAGAGAATGACTTATTATAATAACGCTGTGATCACCAAACGTGAACTGCTTGTTCGGTTGATTAAACTGCTGCAAAACGACGAATTGACGGATAAGATTGATCGCATTCCTCTGGAGATGCGGCCTCGCACTAATTCTCCAATCAGATGTTGTGTTCATAAAGATCGTGCAGTTATTAAGTATAAAATTATGGCATTGCTCGGCTTTAACATTGCCGATGAAGAAGATGAATTAACACCTCTGCGCACCTATGCCGAACAGGCCTTAGAGGGTTATGAGCAAAACGGTAATTTTTTAACAGTGGTTGATGAAGCCTGCAGCTCATGTGTACAGGTTAACTATACAGTCAGTAACCTTTGTCTGGGCTGCGAAGGGCGTCCGTGCCAGGTCAACTGTCCGAAAGATGCCATCATGGTGCTTAACGGGAAAGCCAATATCGATCATCAGAAATGTGTTAATTGCGGTATTTGTCAGAAAGCCTGTCCTTTTCATGCGATCGCCTACTTACCTGTTCCCTGTGAAGAATCATGCCCGGTTAAAGCTATTCGCAAAAATAATGATGGTATTGAAGAAATTGATTTTGACAAGTGTATTCATTGCGGTAAATGCATGACAGCCTGCCCCTTTGGTGCCATCTCTGAAAAATCGCAGATACTCAAACTTTTCTACAATATTAAAAACAAGAAAGAAAAAACAGTAGCCATGGTAGCTCCGGCTATTCTCAGCCAGTTTAAGGCCAGCGCAACACAAATTATGCAAAGTATTAAAGACATCGGATTTGATGCGGTAATTGAAGTGGCTGAAGGTGCCAATCAAACCACCGATCATGAGACACAGGAATTATTAGAGCGGCTGAAGAAGGGTGAAAAACTTATGACTACATCCTGTTGCCCATCTTATATCCAATTTACTGAGAAACATGCTCCTGAATTAAAACCATATGTGAGTGATACACCATCACCTATGGCCTATACAGCCTTGCTGGCAAAAGAACGCTATCCTGATCATCGGGCCGTATTTATTGGCCCATGCCTGGCTAAGCGAAGTGAAGCATTTAATAACTCACACATCGACTATGTGATTACCACCGAAGAACTGGGGGCTTTATTTGCTGCGTTAAAAATTGACTTTGCGACCAGCAACGAACACTCTTGTTCCACTAATGTGCGTCCTGAGAGTCGTGGTTATGCTGCATCGGGTGGTGTAACAAATGCCATCAAAACTATACTGACGAGCGATCATCAAATCAACACTGAACTGATTGATGGTATA
>NZ_CEXQWX010000156.1:0-13726 GCF_982718395.1 Carboxylicivirga sp. | reverse complement strand
AACCTTAAAAAAGAAGAAAATCTTATAATCATCGTTTCTACGCATGGTGAAGGGGAACCACCAGCCGATGCCGCAGAATTACATCGCTTTCTGGCAGGTAAACGAGTCGGATCATTGGAGCAATTAAATTATGCAGTGATTGCACTGGGCGATAGCAGCTACAAATACTTCTGTCAGACCGGAATTGATTTTCATGAGCGTCTGAAAGCGCATGGGGCCAAAGCTCTGGCAGAACCATACCTATTGGATGTTGATTTTAAGGATCATAAGGAGCAGGTGGCCGGCGATATTCTTAAGCACTTTAAGGGTGTTAATGGTCATGCCTTGCAGGTGCCGGATACCATCAAGCTCCCTGATGAAAGATCAACAGGAGGTCTGGTTAAGGCAGAACTGATCGATAAGGTGTTGCTCAATGGGCGGGGCTCAGATAAAGAAACCTACCACATTGAATTGGATATTGAAGGATCAGGCTTAAGCTATCAGCCGGGAGATGCATTGGAAGTATATGCTGTTAACAACGAGACTCTGGTTGAGGAAATATTAACGCAACTCAGTTACTCAGGAAACGAGGAAGTTACGCATAAAAATGCTAAATATTCCATTAAGGAAGTGTTGCTTCATCATAAGGAAATTACCTTGGTGACCTTGCCAGTTCTAAAAAAGTTATCTGCCTTTGTTGAAGAGCCAGAACTGAATCGATTACTTGACAGCCGAGATGAACTGGATGTATTTCTGGAGGGCAGTGATCTTCTGGATGTTTTGAAGGAGTTCCGGATTCAGCTTGGGGTACAGGATTTAACAGATGCCTTGAGAACCTTACCACCCCGTGCATATTCCATTGCCTCATCGCAATCAGATGTTGGAGATGAAGTGCATCTGACAGTTGGTGCTGTTCGCTATCAGAAAAACGAACGTAAGCACGAAGGTGTTTGCTCAACTTATTTGATTGATCGCATTGAAGAAGGTGATAAAGTAGCTGTTCAGGTTAAATCCAACGATGGTTTTCGATTGCCGGATAAAAACAAGGATATCATCCTGATTGGTGCCGGAACCGGCATTGCACCTTATCGATCATTCCTTCAGGAACGTGAGCTGGAAGAAGGAGAAGGGAAGATCTGGCTGTTTTTTGGAGATCAACACTTTGAAACAGATTTTCTTTATCAGGCCGAATGGCTCAAGTATAGAAAAAACAAGATACTATCCAAGGTAGATGTAGCCTTTTCACGCGATCAGGAAGAGAAAATTTATGTGCAACATCGAATCCAGCAGAAGGCTGATGAGGTATATCAGTGGCTTGAGAAAGGTGCAGTAGTTTACGTGTGCGGAGACAGAAAGAAGATGGCTAAAGATGTCCAACAGGCTTTTATTGATCTCTTGCAAGAAAAGGCCGGATTAAATGCTGAACAGGCCGAAGAAAAATTGCTGAGCCTTAAAAAAGAAGGTCGTTACCAGGAAGACGTGTATTAACCACCCTAAGATTAATGAAATGAGTAAAGAGCAAAACAAACTACCTCAGCCACAGGAATGGTTACCATCTGAGGTGGAAACCATAAAAACCAATAGTAATTTTCTGCGCGGAACGCTTAAAGAAAGCCTGGCTGACGAGATTACAGGTAGCATTGCACCTGATGATACACAGTTGATCAAGTTTCATGGCAGTTACCAGCAAACAGACCGTGACTTGGATGAGGAGCGTAAACGACAAAAGCTGGAGCCATTATATAGTTTCATGATTCGTGCTCGTGTTCCAGCTGGAGTGTCAACTGCTCAGCAATGGTTGGCATTGGATCAATTGGCTGATCGGTATGGTAATGGCACGCTTAAGTTAACAACTCGTCAGGCTTTTCAGTTGCATGGAGTAATCAAAAAGAATTTGCGCCAGACGATGAAAGGCATTAACGATGTTTTGCTGGATAGCATTGCAGCATGTGGTGATGTGAACCGCAATGTGATGAGTACTTCCAATGAAGCCTTATCACCGGTGGTTGGCGAACTGGCAGCTTTTGCAAAAGATATCAGTAATCATTTATTGCCTAAAACAACGGCTTATCACGAGATATGGCTGAATAAAGAGTTGGTGCAGGGTGGTCAGTCTGATGAAGAACCTATTTACGGCAAAACCTATCTGCCGCGTAAATTCAAGATTGCTATTGCAGTACCTCCGTATAACGATACCGATGTGTTTGCCAATGATATTGGCCTGATCGCTATTGTTGATAATGATCAGCTGACAGGCTATAATGTGGCTGTAGGTGGTGGAATGGGTAAAACATATGGCATGCCAGAAACTTATCCACGCCTGGCAGATGTGCTTGGCTTTGTGCCAAAAGAAAAAGCATTGGCCGTGGTTGAGGAAATAGTAAAAATTCAGCGTGATTTTGGCAACCGGGAGAATCGTAAACTGGCACGATTGAAGTATACACTGGATCGCATTGGTTCAGAATCCTTTATTGAATTGTTAAATGCCCGACTGGGATTTGACCTTGAAACATCAAAACCATACCAGTTTGAATCCAATGGAGATGTATTCGGCTGGAAAAAGGCCGGCAATGGCAAGTGGTTTTTAGGTTTGCATGTTGAGCATGGCAGAGTAAAAGATACCGACTCTTTAAAGTTGAAAGAAGCCTTAAAAGAAGTTGCCCTACTGAATGTTTGTGATTTCAGGTTGACAGGTAATCAAGGTTTGGTATTGGGCAATGTCAGTACGAGGAATAAGCTTAAAGTACAGGAGGTTTTGAGTAAATATTCGGCTGGAGAAGCGCAGGGGTTAACAGGCTTACGCAAACATGCAGTGGCTTGTGTTGCTTTGAATACCTGTACGATGGCCTTCGCCGAAGCAGAACGTTATCTGCCAAGCCTGGTAGGCAAAATAGAAGTCATTCTGAAAAAAAACGGATTAAGTCAGGACGATATTCTGATTCGAATGACCGGATGTCCCAATGGATGTGGACGACCATTCCTTGGTGAGATTGGATTGGTTGGTCGCGCCCCCGGCAAATACAACTTGTACCTGGGAGCAGGTTTTGCAGGCGATCGCTTAAATACTTTATACAAGGAAATGGTTGGAGAAGAGGAGATTCTTCAACTGCTAGAGCCGCTTCTTGAACAATATGCAGAAGAGCGGGAGCAAAATGAATCATTTGGAGATTTTCTGGTGCGGGTTGGCATTGTTGAATCATCACAAAGTGTATCAATTGTAAAATAACTGGCTTATGAAGGAGAAAAGATATCGGAGCATTATAAAGACCATTTCATGGCGGGCTACAGGCACCATTGATACGTTTTTGGTTTCCTACCTGGTGACAGGAAAGGTTGGAATAGCAGCCTCCATCAGCATAGTTGAAGTATTTACCAAATTGCTTTTGTATTATCTGCATGAGCGGACATGGAACCGTATCAAGATAGGTAAAGAGAAGATAGACCCCGATTACCAAATCTAAAGGAGGAGGAAGCGTAATGAATTTTTTACCGATAAACATCAACATTGAAGACGAAACCATATTGATTATTGGTGGAGGAAAGGTTGCAATTCATAAGATTGAGTCACTGGAGCGATTCACGAAAAGAATTAAAGTGGTTGCTACTGAAGTGGTACCGGAAATTCGTAAGCGAGGTTTTATTGAAATTGTCGAAAAACAATATGAACCGGCTGATTTAGATGGACATCTGTTGGTATATGCTGCTACAAACAATAAAGTTCTGAATACTCAAATCAGAAATGATGGTCGTCAGAGGCGAAGTATTGTCAACGTGGTGGATAAACCAGAGAATTGCGACTTTGTATCGCCAGCCATTTATAAACAGGATAAAATGACAGTGGCTGTTGGGTCCAACGGTGAGAATGTATTTGCGGCGATCCATTGGCGAAATCAGATTCGTGAATTGGCCGAAAAAGGTGTCATTCGAACCACAAAAAGCAAGGATGAATACCGCAAGGAATTTAATTCCTGAATGAAAGTACCAGTCATCGTCCGACCATTAGACATAGATCAACATAGTCGGGCGATGAGTAAGGAAACAGAATAAACAATTACCATTATGGAAATCAAAATTCAATCCTATACATCAGCTTTTAATTCAATTTATCGACAAATTGAACAGGCTGTGCCAAACCATACCGAACTCATCTGGTCGTATCATAAAAGTGAACGGCGAATGGGAACAGAACAGTTGATGGAATTATTACTAAAAGGAGTGGATCTGGTATTGGTTTCGTTGGATCAGGTTCAGTATCCGCTTAATAACAACCTGGGTGTTTTGGCTGTGTTTGCAAACGGTGCTGATAAGCACAATCCTTTGTTGCTACTGGCTTTGAATCAACAACTGAACCTTGATGCAAGTGTTTGGGATGATGATTTAAGAAATTCATATGGTCAGGTTTATATTGCCGGGTTCGGACCTGGTAATCCGGATTTGTTGACGCTTAAAACGCAACGCTTAATAAAAGAAGCCGATGTTATTTTCTATGATGATCTGCTGGATGATGATTATCTGAAGCAGTTTACCGCAGAATTGGTTTATGTTGGTAAGCGAAAGGGAAAACACAGCACCAAACAGGAAAACATTAACCAACTCTTGTATGAATCGGCATTGGAAGGCAAAAAGATTTTAAGACTAAAAGGTGGCGACCCCTTGATTTTTGGACGTGGGGCAGAGGAGTATCATTACCTGGCTCAGCGTCATGTTGATGTGGAGATTGTGCCCGGAATAACATCAGCGCTGGCTGCCGCATCAGATGCAGTAATTCCACTGACATCTCGGGGAACAAGCACATCTGTTGCCTTTACACTGGGGCATGATGCTGTTTATAATAAACTGCCCGAAGCCGATACCTTGGTGTTTTACATGGGTGCTTCCCAACAGCAGAGATGGGCCCAGCGATTGATTGATGAAGGATGGCCCGAAAATACGCCGGTGGCATGCGTTCATAATGCGTCGATGCCCGAGGGAGAAATGAAACGCTATGTGCTAAGTGATCTGAAAACAGCTAAAGTCGTTTTGCCTGCACCTGCCTTGCTGATTGTTGGACAAACAGTAGTGAATACCGGAGAGAAAAGCAAGAAATGGCTTTATACAGGGATGGAGCTGCGATACTTTAACGAAAAAGGCCAGGTCGTCCATAATCCACTGGTTAAGATTGAATCAACAAAATTGAGCGATCATCAGGTTAGTTTGTTGAATAACCTGAGGGCGTTTGACCGTATAGTATTTGCCACACCATATGCTGTACATGAGTTTTTCAAAGCCCTTTTTCAAGTCGGATTAGATGTTAGGGCTTTGAATGAAATTGCCTTGAGTTCTATCGGAACATCAACAACAGAGGCATTACAAAAATACGGTTTGATTGTAGAGCCCGAGTCAAAAGATAACTCGGCCAAAGGTCTGGTTCAGTCATTTCACAATAAAAAAATTGAAAACGAGGCAATTCTGTTACCTTGTTCTGAAGATGGTTTAAGTATCCTGCCTGAAAAATTACAGGAGATGGGAAATCATATTCACGAGCTGAAGATTTACAAAAGTATTTTGCCCGATAATGCAGTTCGCCATAACCTGGAAGATTTCTATGGTGTGGTGTTGACATCGCCCAAAGTAGTGCATCATTTTTTTAAGTTGCATGATACTTTACCTGCCGACTTAAAGTTTAAAGTGAGAGGGAATTATACGAAGAAAGTATTGGATGAATACCTGACGCAGTTGAAACTACATAATGACGCCGCATTGTTTTCTATTCGGGCGGAATACGATGGCTAATCGTAAAACATGGTGTTTGAAAGATCTTTTTTATAAAAGCCCAAACCTTTTCCAAAGTTTTAAATTTTGGAAAAGGTTAGAAAGACTGTACAAAGCTTTTTTGCAGAAAAAATCGCACACCGTTTTATACCCCGGTAAAATTAAATTAAGGAATAAACAGTGCGTTATCCTGTTATTTTAAAAGAAAATGCTCTATGGCGCAGCGTTATTCTATCATTTTGTGACAAAATAACACACTAACGCAGTGTTATGCTCCTTTTAAATTTCATATTTTACCTTAACACGAGTTTTAATGCTCATTTAGAATTTAAATTGGTGTATAACGTTGTGTTTTATGCCTTTTAAAATTTTTTAAGGTTATAAACAGAGTGTTATACTATTTTTTGTGACAAAAAAGCCCTATAACGCAGTGTTATCTCCATTTTAAATTTCATATTATACCTTAACACAAGGTTTTATATTCATTTTGAATTAAAATGACGTATAGAAAAACCGTAAAACGTCTTTTCATAGAAAAAATAGTCTGTAACGTACATACGGATCGAATCTTTATGAGTTTATCGTTATAAAGATTCGATCCATAATACGATCCAAAAAGAAAAAGGCGGAACATCCGTTCCGCCTTTCTATTCTTAATTCTATATAATTCTAGAAGAATTTGCTTCTTTCATCAGTGATCTCAGCCTGACTGCGAATTGCTTCAGTAGCCTGGTAGTCCACTTTAAATCCATTACTTTGTGATAATTGTGCTTTTTCAGCATCAACGTCTGCAGGTGTAGTAGAAACATTGTTCACTTTCACCACATATACACCATTATTACCAGCTACAGGGGCGCTTAATTCGTTTTGCTTAGCTGTTGTTGCCAATGCAACTAAAGCAGGCTCAACGCCAGCACCAGGAACCTGGAATGCACCAAAATCAATTTGGTTTGCAGTCATCACCTCGCTATCAATAGCGGAAGCAAGAGCTGCAATATCATTACCTTGTTTCTTGCTGTTTAATTCAGCCATCAAAACTTCAGCTTTTTTGTCGTTGCGCAGTTTTCTTTCAATTGATCCCTGAACAGCAGCTACATCCTGATATCCTTCTTCTTTAGCGCCTGTTAAGAATGCGATAATGTATGAATCACCAAACTCAAAAATGTCAGACATATCATTAATGTCAGCTTCGAAAGCCCAGCGAACCATTTCGCGAGAATGCTGCAGGTTATTTACAGTACGGTCGTTAATACGGATGTTGCGACCATAACGCTTCACCAAATTGTCAGCTGTGACAGCATCATTGAACTGATCAATTGTACGGTTTAAAGAAGCGAACTTGGCAGCTTGAGCATAAATCTTTTGGTTTGTTTGCGAACTGAAAGTAATGTTGTGCTCCAGAGTTGCAATATTGTACTTGGTAACTGGCTTGCCTTTGTCCTGCACATTAATGATGTGCGTTCCAAACTGGCTATCAACCTTAACAATAGCGCCTTTGTCGTTATCAAAACAAGCGTCGTTGAAAGGTTTTACCATTGTACCTTCTGTAAACCAACCCAAGTCACCACCATTGATGGCCG
Organism: Carboxylicivirga sp.; assembly: GCF_982718395.1. Taxonomy (NCBI): domain Bacteria; kingdom Pseudomonadati; phylum Bacteroidota; class Bacteroidia; order Marinilabiliales; family Marinilabiliaceae; genus Carboxylicivirga; species Carboxylicivirga sp. Next base: position 6,416 of record NZ_CEXQWX010000156.1, on the reverse strand, counting down.
AACCCTGATCTTCCGAGTTGTCACGGGCAATATCAGCAAAATTAGCACCGCCTTTAACCAAAGCAAATAAGCTATCGGCAACAGCAGGATCTTTTACTAGGATGTGACGAGCTTTAACTGAATCAGGAATTTGCTTGATGGCAACAATGCGTGAAAGTTTGTAAGTTTCATTTTCCAAATAAGGACCATATACTTCATCAACTTCAGCACCTTGAACAAAACCTTGCATAGTAGAGCTCAATTGCTCAAATTTCAGGTTACGATCGATGTAGTTCGTCTCAGAGTTCATATTCACATACTGAACAGCATCGGTCTCAGGATTTTCAAATTCCACTTTCGCCTTTGTAATCCACTCTTCAGCCATTTTCTTATCATCGTCCGAAGGTTTTACGTCAAACGAAACGTAAACAACTTCACGAGTAGCTTCCTGCTTGTAACTTTCTTTATGTGCGTTGTAGTAATTCTTAACTTCGCTATCCGAAACAGTTACCGCTGAATCAGGAACAGAAGAATAACGCTTTACCACAAAGTCAAAGTCAACTTTACTTTCTTTGGCTTTAGCTTCGGCTTCGGCTTGTGCAGTTGTTACAAACATTCCTTTTTTAAGTAAATCACGATATTTAGTAAATAAACGCTCTTTCTTAATCTGCTTCTCAAGGAATAACCAATAGAAGTTGGCATTAGGATCAAGGTTTTTCTGTTGAAGGAAATTGATAACCTGTGCTTTATCGAAAATGCCAGTTTGTGGATTGGTAAACATCTGACGGATTTGTGGATGAACGTTTTGACCTGTTGCCATTTCAAAAATTTCATCAGGAGTCACCGCGATACCTAAATCTTCATATTTTTCGTCCATGATAACGTCCTGAACCAACTGGTTCCAGGCCTGCTCACGAATTTGATAGGAAGTATTTTCATCAAGAGCTGATGAGCGTGAGTTTAGCTTGTAGTAGTCCTCCAGCTCAGTTACATAGCTTTGATATTCGGGGTATGATACAGATGTTCCATTAATTTCAGCAATCTGCATGTTTCGTCTTCTAAACATGGAATCTCCGGAACTCATTAAGTCACCCAACAAGAAGGCCAAAAGACCTACTGCAATGACGATGATGAGTAATCCAGACTTATTCCTAATTCTCTCTAATGTTGCCATTCTGTTATTACTTATAAAATTATGTAGATTTCAAAATCAGGTTACGAATATACAAAAAAATGGGACACACGATATGGTGCATCCATCTTTGCTGTGATAAAGTTTATTATCAAATACTAATCAGCTTCGAAACTTACTTTGACAAGCTCTATACGGGCGTTACTGGCTTCTATAATCTCAAAGGTAAACTGCTCAATTGCAATCACATCACTAGCCTCCGGTATCGACTGATTATGAAAAAGTATTAGCCCTGCAATAGTTTCGTAATCATCAGATTGAGGAAGGTTGATCGGGTACTTTTCGTTTAAGTAATCAATTTCGAGGCGAGCTGAAAATCTGAATTCATTATCGCTAACCTGTTCTTCAATATGCTCAAACACATCGTGCTCATCATTGATCTCACCGAAAATCTCTTCCAGAATATCTTCCAGTGTTACAATACCTGCTGTTCCGCCAAATTCGTCAACAACTAATGCAATACTTTTATGTTCTTTGGTAAACAATTCAAGTACCTTGTTGGCGGTCATGGTTTCGGGTATGATTGATATCGGACTGATGATATTCCGAATTTTCTTAGGATGCTTAAATAACGATGAAATATGAACGTAGCCGATAATATTGTCGATACTATCTTTATAAACCAAAATCTTTGACAAACCAGTTTCCATAAACTGCTTACGCAATGGTTCCAGTTCGTCATTTACCTCAATAACCTGTAATTCAGTTCGTGGTATGGTACATTCCCTGATTTTTACTTTTGAGAAATCAAGAGCGTTTTTTAATAGCTTTATTTCATTAGCACCTTCATCATCCTTATCACTTTTTTCATGATGTTCAGTTAGCAAATTATCTAAATCGACTTTGCTTAACATCCAGGGGCTTTGCTCGGGTTTACTTTTCGATTTCAAAACGATTTTGATAATAAAATCAGAAATAGCCATTGTGAATCTGCTCAAGGGATAAAAAATGAAATAAAAGAACAGGAGCGGTAAAGCAAATACATTTAAGATGAAAGTTGGATGTATCCTGAAAAGAGTTTTGGGCAGAAATTCAGCGGTAATAAGTATAACCAACGTTGAGAAGCAAGTCTGAATAAGCAGTAATCCTGCACTTGACTCAACGTACATGCTAATTTTGGGCTCAACAAGCTTGGCCATGTGCAAACCATAAATAACGAGTGCAACATTATTACCAATTAATATGGTTGATAAGAAAGTACCGGGATTACGCACAAAGCGGTCGATAATACGTGCCGGGATTGGATGTTTTTTCTTATTAAGCTCAAGCAGTAGTTTATTAGAGCTGAAAAAAGCCATTTCACAACCCGAAAAGAAGGCTGATAATAGAAGAGTTAGTGCAATTATTAAAATTTCGTTCATTTAAGTCGTCGACTACTAGTGAGAGGAAAGATAGGAAAAATGTTGAGAATTGTACTTATTCGTCAAATTCCAAATCACCTTGCGGAGCTTTTATGGTCCAGTTTTCCATGTTTTCATCGGCTTCAAAGCCAGTTCCGGTAATCACATCGTCGCCCTGAGTAATGGTCACAAATTGGTCGGAGTATATTTTTTTCGCTTTGGTATCCCAAAAGAGTTGTTCAGTATTCAGTACTTCGCCTTTTTGATTGATGGCTTCCACATCAATATTGAGTTCCCACAAGCCTTTCTTCTCATAGTTGATGGCATTTCTGCATTTAATTTGTGCATCAACTTCTCCATTTGGTTGGTATAAGATAACATGCAAACCGTTTGGGAAATCCATATAAGGTTCTTCTTTGCGGTCGTATCTTAGAAGTTTAGGCGTAATGAATTTATGGGTTACCTTTCCTGAGTCGGTTAATACCGATTCAAATTCTTCATAGATTAATGATGGGATTTCTTCCCGGTTAGTAATGGCTGCAATTTCTTCGGGTTTGTTCGATTGACAGCCTGTGGCTAAAAAATAAACAGCAAGCAGTACAATACTGCTTGCTGTATATGTTGATTTAATCTTATTTCTAAACGAAGGTGTCAAAACTTTACTTTTTAGCTCTTACTGTAGTAGATACACCAATCCATCCTTCAACCTTATAAGCATCACCCACCTTAAGTCCCTGGAAGAAAATTTCTTCTGTATTTGGGAAATACTGAGAGTATAGAAGAATATTCTCATTTGCTTCTGCCACTGCTTCTGAATCAACAGATTTAGCTTTTTTGAATTGATCAACAGCAGCCCAGTAAACAGTCTTTTTCTCAAACTCTTTTGATCCATAAGAGGATGCGCCAGCCGCATAAGCTTTACCTATCAAAATGTAAGGAGCACCCCAATCACCACGTAGAGCAATTGCTTTACGAGCTTCCGACCTTGTTTGGCTATATTTCTTCTGAGACATATAGATCAAACCAAGGGTATTGTGATATTTTGCCTTACTTTCCGGATCTTCTTCTAATGTAATAGCTTCGTTCAAGTATGAGATAGCTTTATTCGAATCACCGGTTTTCATATACATACGTGATAAACCAAATGCAGAAGATGCTGATGGCTCAATCTTGTGCAAATACTCTGATGACTGGTAAAATAGCTCTGACTCACCACAATCACCTTTAGCTAATAAGCGATTAACACGCTTTAACCATTCAAGATCAGCTGTGTGATCAGCTAATTGAGGGCCAAAAATTTCAGCTAAAGTTTCACAGTTAGCAGCACCACTCTGAGCAAATAACTTCTCAACGCTGTTAACAATTTCTTGTATTACATCCGGTTTTTTAGAAGCTGCTTTTTGCTTGTTTAAAGTACCGGTAACGTTGGTATAAACCTCAACTAATTGTTCACCGGATAGCTCATTTAGTTTGTACATAGCAACACTGTTTGCCATGTAAGTAAGTAAAGCAGGTGGCTGTGTACGCATTCCTAACTTCTTATATCCATCAGCTAAATAAGTTTGAGCTTGTTTAACCACTTCAGGGTTGTTACGGTTGTAACGTAACATCGTGATCGCTTTTTTACCCATAATGTATTCTGTAGGGTACTTTTTGTCATTACCAAAGTATTTAGCACGTTGGTCATAAACCTTCATCAGAAGATCGTAATATTCTGCTTTCTTGGCAGCGTCCTTTTCTTTCTTGTATAAGGATTCAACGATACGCTCACCATGAGAATATAAGTTTTTGTTAGAAGCCGGACACTCATTAAATGCGATCTCCCATTTAGGATAAGCTTCAGCATAATTCTTCTGCTTATAATACTCGTAATAAAGAGAAAGATTCTCTAAACATCTTAAACTATCTTCTCCATGGCCGTATTTCGACCCATCTTCTACTCCTTTTTGAGCAAAAACAGAACCTGTAAATAATAGTCCTGTAATTAATAATGTAGCAATTTTCATTGGCATGGTATTCTGGTTTTTTGTATTAGTCTTAATCAAATTTTCGTTTCATGAACCAATATTCATGTAGAGTCAGGTTCATTGTAAAGCGCATATAGTTCTCTTTTACTAAACTATAATCAGTACTTCCTCTTTGTCCCCATTCGAATGCTAAATTGAAAGACGTTTTACTCCTTTTCAATGGCAATCCTACTCCAAAAGTTATGCCAAAGTCAGTCAGGTGATTGCCTCCGGCGGCCTGAGGAGTGACTAAGTATTCTTTTTTGTAGGAAGTACCCAATCGATATTTAATGCGGCTAGGATAGAAGCTTGCGCTCCGATAGTTTGGTATATATTCTAATCCAAAAGCAAATTTTTGTTCGTCACCTATAGTAAAAGCATTAGGATCACTGCTGCTGGCTGCCAGTGCAGGAAATTCGGTATCACTCCACTTAGTTAAAGAATAATCTGCTGTAATAGTCATCAGATCTTCAATGTTATATGCGATTCCGATTCCATACTTTTCCGGTAGCTCTAACGCACTGCCAGAAAACTCAGTTTCATTAAAAGATAAAGTGTCGGCATTAATTATTGTAACACCATCGCGGTCAAATGAATTACCGGCGGCAACTAATTTCTTTACTTTTCCTTTAATACCGGTTCTTGGATTGTACACTGCTCCTAAAACAATATTATGACGATCCTTTAATTTATGTCGGTATTGAATTCCAAAATCAAGATAGAAGTCGTTTATAGATATTTCCTCAGATGTTCCAAGCTTGAATGCAAATGGATCATTTGGAAATTCAGCAATTGAAAAATGACTAACTTTTCCAAAAATATAAGAGAAATGAACTCCTACTGATAAATTATTGATCGGGCTTAATGCAACGCCAGTATACGCTTTTGTTGTGTTTCCATCTCCCGAATACAATGATTTGGTATAGTTACCATCTGTTATTGGTAAATTGTCTGATTCGTTGTCATCAAAAAACTGATAACCAACTAAAGATTCTGGTTTAACACCAATGGACATAAATCCCCACCTAGAGACAGGAAAGCCAATAGCGAAATATGAGAAGTTCATGTCAGAAAATCGGGCAGTCATTTCATTGGACTTGATTTTTTGATCAAAACCAGAAACACCTCCTTCGAAGAAGAATGAGATGGAATCCATACTAAAATAAGAAGCCGGATTGAGGTTATTTAAGTTATATGAACTACTTAAAGCAATACCTGTGTGTCCCATGGCAGCGTTTCGACCAAAACCACCATCTTGTAATTCCCCAATTCCGTATCGGGAATATGGTGAATATGTTCGGTTCTGTGAAGTTGCTGAACTGGTAATAAAACCAACTAATAAAAAGGTGACAACAAGCTTATATATATTATGCATTGTATTCTAGAATTCTGTTAAGTCCAATAAGTACCAAATTAGGATGTACAAAGATGGGATTTTTTAACTTCCTTGCAAAAAATTCTGCATCGCCCCCAGTTATAATTGTTTTGAGCGATTGATATTGATTTGAAAGTTCATCAATTAAACCATTTATCTCGAAAATTATTCCATTTTGAACACCTGCCTGTATGGCATCTTTTGTTGATTGACCAACAAGTGGTGTATCATCTTCACGATGCAATAATGGGAGTTTGCTTGTGAACTCATTTAAGGCCTTATATCTCATTGCCATTCCAGGCGAAATATTGCCTCCTAAAAAGACATGATTGCTATCAATCAATTCATAGGTGATAGCTGTTCCAGCATCTATTACCAATAAGTTGCTTTCAGGATATAAACTGATAGCACCAGCTACAGCGGCTAAACGATCTTTACCTATGGTTGATTTAGTATGATAAAGCCATTCAAATGGAAGTGGGGTAGCTGGATTAAGTTCAACAATGTTAGAGTTTAGTTGTGAA
>NZ_CEXQWX010000155.1:0-13877 GCF_982718395.1 Carboxylicivirga sp. | reverse complement strand
TAAAGGGTACCATGAAGACAATACATAAACAATCATAACAAGCTCATCTGAATCATGGACTACCCTTTTTATTCAAAAGCACTTTAACTGATGATAAATAATCAATACCGAAAAACCGCGCACTTAACAAGATCAAGGCTCCATAAATCAAGGCACTAACTCCAATCCAATAAACAGAGCTAAACTCATAGGGCAGGCTCCACTTAATACCTTCAATAAGCAATACAACAAGAAGAGTATGAATAATAATGACGGAAAACATACGAACAGGAAACAATTCAGTGATGCTTACTTTAAAGCTTTTACTAATCTTCACTAAACCTAATATCAGAAGTAACAAAGAAATAACTACCGAAAAAACAGCTACAGGTATTGGCGATTTAAATGTAATCACAAGTATATAATTCACTGACCAGGCTAATACAGCACATAATACATGAATTAAAGAGTAATATTTTGTTTCTCCCAAACTAAATAAAAGCGGCGCAAATGCAATTATGTGAAAGAAATTTTTAAACATGCCAATCTTAAAAAATAAGGCCGAATTAAGGTATTTTTCTGAAAATAAAAGAACAACTATTGGCGTGGCATTGAAAATAAAAAATATCAACAGTGGAAAAAGAATGATAGCTGACTTAACTAAGGCATTTTTCCATAATGCTTTAATCCTGGAGAAGTCTTCTTTATCATTAACCATGCGTGAAAATTCAGGCATAAGTACTGTAGATGTTGCAGTTACAATCATTGTTACGAAAGGTAATTGAATAAAACCATTCGCAAACTCGGCAAAAACTTCAGCTCCAAAATACCTGCTGATATAAAACTGATCGGCTGAACTAATAGCAATTCCTGCAATGCTTGAGCCTACCAATGGCAAACTGTAAGCAAATATTGGTTTAAGTTTTAGTGAAGTTTCTTCTGATTTTATTTTCTTAAACGGAATCCCTTTAAAGATAATGGCCATAATCAATACAATGAATGACACAACTAACCATCCGTATATAGCATACAAATAGGATCCTTTCAGAATGATTACCGGCAAAACAATAAATGCCAGCATTAGGAATCGTGAAATGGTATTATAAATAGCAATGTAAATAGTCTTCTTGTAGGTGGAGAAGATACCTTCAATGCCAAGTGTAGGCAACAATAAAGTTGGTATTGGGGAAAAGTATTTAAGTCCTGTTTCCAACTCCGGATTTTTAAGCATGCTGGCTATTATTCCTGAACTAAAGTACAAAACCAATGAAAAAATCAAACCAAACAGGAAAAGTACTTTGGAAACCTTCCATACTATAGCCTTTCCTTGCTCAACGGGATAGCGGGGTAAGAAGAAACCAAATACCCTGGGTAAACCTGCAGTAAAAATAATCAACAGGGTATTGTAAACGTACAATATCTGTCTGTATGTTCCATATTCTGTTTTATCAAAATAACGGGACAGTATAGCTGCACTAACCAATGTAAGAGCAAATGAGCTAAAACCACCAAGACCAACCCAAAAAGCCTGGAAAGTATTACTCTTGTAGTGGGACATTAATTAAATATTTTCCAGGAGAGTTTCTAAAATAACCTGACCAGTTCGACCATCGCCATAGTATTCTTGGTAATTATCAGGATGAAAAAGATTAGTTACACTCTGAATAATAGTTTCCTTATCAGCTCCTGCCAATACATTCCAACCGCTTTCAACCGTTTCCACCCATTCCGTCTGATCCCTAAGCGTAACACAAGGTTTTTTAACAAAGTAAGCTTCTTTTTGAAGTCCCCCTGAATCAGTTATGATGCAGTTACATTTCATTTGAAGCGTCAAAATTTCAAAATACCCAACAGGCTTGGTTACCAAAACATTAGAAGCAAACCTTAACCCCATGTTATCAATAACTTTACTTGTTCTTGGATGAAGAGGTAAAACAACTTTGACCGGTAATTTATTTAATGCCTGGACAATAGCTGTTAAACGGGCTGGATCATCAGTATTTTCAGCTCTATGAATTGTTGCTAAAGCAAAATCGCTGGTTAATTGACCGTTACTTAATTCAGGTATTTTCTTTAGACGTGAAATACCATTATTCATTTCTTCCTCGATTACTTGGCGGTAGTACAAATGCGCATCAAGCATAATATCACCAACATTATAAACGCCCTTCGTTATACCTTCCTTATTTAGGTTATCAATGGCAGTTACAGTCGGGCATAAAAGCCATGTTGAAAGGTGATCAGTCAATATCCGATTCTGTTCCTCAGGCATTACTTTCCAAAAGCTTCTTAAACCTGCCTCAACGTGTGCTACAGGTATTTGCAATTTGGATGCGGCCAGCGCGCCAGCCAGGGTAGAGTTAGTATCTCCATAAACGACCACAACATCCGGCTTAAGCTTGATTAATTGCTGTTCAATCTCAATTAACATCTGGCCTGTCATCTGTCCATGAGAACCGCCTCCTATTGACAAATGAATATCCGGTTTAGGAATTTTCATCTCATCGAAAAACACATCTGACATATTACTATCATAATGCTGTCCGGTATGAATTAATGTTTCTTTAACCTTTGAAGCCCATTGTTTACTTCTTATCAGCCTGCTTAATACAGCTGCTTTAATAAATTGTGGGCGCGCTCCAATAATACTTACTATATGAGTCATAGTATTTGCTATAAATTATTCAACAGAAAAGGGATGAGAACAAAGTGGTAGTGCTGCTGCCGGATGGTACTCACCTTTTAATCCAATCGGTTTGATCCTTCTGATGTCATAAACCGACTGAATGGCTTTCTCAGTTTCTGAAATACGAAACCCCCGACCTTCTATAATTTCCTTATAACTATGTGTGTGTAAATCAGTGAATCCATCACTAAACTCAAAGCTCTCCCCATCAATCGAAATCGATCGATAAGTGCGTTTGCCCTCGTTTCGAACTTCTTCAGGAATTGTTTGATAATTAATGCTCAAAAACCATCGCACTCGCGCCTTTTTTAGTACCAAATATCCAGCTGCACGATCATGTTCGTGAATATGTACTATGTTCTCCTGTATATCGCCAAATATCCACGTAAGCATATCAAAAAAGTGAACACCAATATTTGTTGCTACACCTCCTGATTTGGTCATGTCACCCTTCCAGCTTGTATAATACCAATGGCCTCTTGAGGTAATATAAGTCAAATCCAAGTCATATATCTTATCCGGATCGCCTTGATCCACTCTTCTCTTTAATTCAATAACACTTGGATGAAGTCGCAACTGCAGAATATTATAGATAGACCTGCCGGTTTCTGCCTCCAGATCCTTCAGGGCTTCAATATTCCATGGGTTAAGTACAATTGGCTTTTCACATATTACATCGGCTCCAGTACGCAAACCAAACCGAATATGAGAATCATGCAAAAAATTAGGGGAGCAAACACTAACATAGTCTATGTCTACTCCCTTTCTTCTGAGCTTATCAACATGACGATCAAAGCGTTCAAATTCAGTGAAGAAGTCAGCTTCGGGAAAATAACTATCCATAATTCCCACTCCATCATAAGGATCAAATGCTGCGACCAATTGATTTCCTGTATCATTAATCGCTCGCATATGCCTGGGAGCAATATAACCGGCCGCTCCAATAAGTACAAAATTCATATTAATAGTAATTGTTAGGTTCTTATTAATTTTCTGAAAGTATTGATTTATACATCACTTCAATCATTTTATTGCCTACATATTTTTAAAATGAAACTCATCATAAAAGTTTGACATATTCTCTGTAATCATATTCCTACCTGAGCCGTTGCTTGCGGTTGTTCTCTGAGAGTCATCTAATTCTGAGAAATACATTAGAAATGACGTGCATTTTGCCGTAGATCTCTATGTTTCTTGTATTTTTTATATGCCCTATGGGGTATTAATGCCGGGCAAGTATAGTAATTATAAGTGTTAGGGCCTAATTATTGCTTGACTTGTCTAAATGCGGAACCCCTGTACATTCTTATCCTTCTGACTGAGTATTAATACTCTCTGCAAAGCTGACCTTATTCTTTAAGAAATTAATGATTTCAATGGTAAACATTTCTGCAGCATCCTTTACAAGATGTTCTTCATCAAAAAAACTACTTTTCTTTAGATAAGCCGGATTATTAATATCATACGTATAAAAGTCCACACCATCTCCACAAAGGAGTTTTATCCGATTTTCAAAATCAGGACTATGAGCTTTGAAGTTGGGCGGAAACACTACAATCAGCTGGCTTCCTGATGACTTAATAATATCAACCATCTCCTGAAATGCCACCACCTTATCTTCCACCTCTTTATCCAACGAATAAGAATCGTCTTCTACAAATTCAAATTGTAAATTTTTATCAGTCCAGCTTATTGGCATTGAACCACAACACATCATAGTGTCAAGAGGCGTATACTGTTTCTCACTTAAGTCAAAGTTTGATTTATTAAGTCTGTTCAACACCATAAACTCAGAAAAAAACACGCCCCTGTTTTCTATGGTTGCCAGCAACTTCCATATATAAGGGTATTTTACTAGTGGGTACAATCGATCTTTCCGAAAGGTAACTGTCCTCTTATTTTTAATGAGTTCCTGATTATCATCAACTACAAGGAAAATGTACTTTGGTGGATCATTAAATGCCATCAATGTTTCAATCAGAAATTTATGAAAACGAACGTCTGAACCTGGGTAGCTTATATTATAAGTTGAAAGTCCAAGGCTATCTTCAATTTGTTTCGCTATTATACCTCGACTTCCCCGTGAAGATCCTGCAATAAGAATATCTTTATTCATCTGGCCATTAATTAACAACTCAAGCCTTTTGTCGATCTCTTTCTCTGCCGATTGATCTGCAACCACCAAAAATAGTTTATCAAACAGGAAAAAGATAAATAAAAACAACAGTAATTTAATAAGATATTTCTTCATTAGAATTGAAAGTAAATAAAATCCTGAACTTCATTATTTAAAACAATAATCACTGAGACTAGAAAGAAATAGAACCCCCACCTAATCACCTGAGATTTTTTCTTTTTATCTAACATTAATACAGCAATCTTTTCGATTGTTTTGGGATAATCATTTTGCAAAAATTCAATTGTCATAAATATGGTAATAAAACTCAATGACATCAAAAGAACTGCCAGATGGTTCGAATGCATAGTAAATCCATGCCATTCTGATAATCCTGAAAAGTAAGTAAATGCCGTATTTAAGTCAGAAGAGTAGAAAAACACCAACGAGACCGAATAGAATAAATAGGTACTTACCCTTCCTGTCCAGGTTCGCACATAAGTCGGATATTTCTTAAATAGCCTGGCCCGCCACATCCTCGTATAGTATTCATAAATAATCGCAATTGCCTGAATGAAACCAAGTACCATAAAACTCCATCCGGCACCATGCCAGATACCGAAAAGAACCCACGTCACTAAAAGGGCATAAACAGGCGCATATTCTCCCCATTTCCTTCTTCTGAATAGGGTTTGCTTAAAAATATAATCGTTAAACCATGAGGATAGAGAAATATGAAATCGTTTCCAGAAATTGGTCATATTCAATGAAAAGAATGGCCTGTTAAAATTGGGAAGAAGATCAATTCCAAACAATTTGGCAACACCAATAGCAATATCAGTATATCCCGAAAAATCAAAATATAAATAAAGTGGTTGTAATAATAAAACTATCAACAGTTGAGAACCATCCGTACCAGATACATTCGAATATGCATCTGTAATAAACGGGGCTAGTTGATTCGCTATAGCTACTTTTTTAAAGCAACCAATTAAAGCGATCCGAAGCCCTGTTGTTATATTACTATCTTCAAACGCTTTGCTTTCCTTTATTAATTTAAGAAAATGGTTGGACCGCTCTATTGGTCCTGACAAAAACTTTGGAAAAAAGGTTATATACAAAAGAAAATCAACAAAGTTCTTTTCACACTTCTCCCACCCCATTTTTACATTAATCAGATAGCCGATTCCTTGTAATGTAAAATATGAGATCCCGATTGGAATGATTACTTTATACAGCGTAGAAGATAGTTCAAACTCACTTTTAAACAAACTGAAAAATGGATCAATGGCAAAAGAGGCATATTTTAGTAAGATCAACTGGAGAAGATTAAAAATGATGCCAACCCTGAATAAAAACTTAATATTTTTAACTTGCTTTAATTTTTTGCCAATTATATAATTAACAAAGGTATAGATAAGTACATAAGTCAAAAGAACAAAACTAAAGCTAGCAATAAAACCGCAACTTAAAAGAGCAAGAAATGCAATTCTATACCTTTCACTTAAAAGGTAGTAAATAAACATTGCACAAATTGTCAATAGAAAAAACTTGATCGTTATTATTTCCATCAGTTAAATATGAATATCAAAAATAAGGGCATACCCAGTTAGCATTTATCGCACTGGAAACATCATCAACACTATTAGCTTAAGCATGTATCAATTACATCAATAATCCTGTCCCGTTCCTTCTGGCTTAAGTTTGATCCGGAAGGAAGGCACAAGCCTACTGCAAATAAACTTTCCGAAACATTATTTAAATAGCTCTGATAATTTTTAAAAACTGGTTGAAGATGCATAGGTTTCCATAAAGGTCGGGATTCTATATTATTCTTCTCTAATGATTCTTGTATCTCAATTCGTGTTATTCCTGACTTCACAGGATCTATTAAGATCGTTGTTAACCATCTGTTGGAAAAAAAAGAACGATCTGGTTCTTTAAGAAAAACTATCCCATTATAGCTGGACAGTTTTTCACTAAAAAACTTATAATTATCCCTTCTTCTTTCTATTCTATCTGTAATTACTTCCATTTGTCCACGACCAACTCCAGCAAGAATATTACTCATACGATAATTATAGCCTATCTCACTATGCTGATAGTGGGGAGCCTTATCCCTTGCCTGTGTAGCCAAGAATCTGGCTTTGGAAACTAAACGCTCATCATTGGATAATAAAGCTCCACCTCCGGAAGTGGTTATAATTTTATTGCCATTAAAGGAGAGAATAGAAATTGTTCCGAACGAACCAATTGGCTTTTCTTGATACAAACTTCCCAGTGCTTCTGCTGCATCCTCAATAACCGGAATCCCATACTTATTGGCAACAAACATAATTTCATCCATCTTTGCAGGCATTCCGTATAAATGTACTACAATAATGGCTTTGGGTTTCTTTTTGCGCTTTTTTAAAGCTATTTCAAGTAGTTCCGGATCCATATTCCAGGTATCTCTCTCACTATCTATAAATACCGGTCTGGCTCCTTGGTAAATAATTGGATTGACTGATGCTGAGAATGTAAATGTTGATACAAATACTTCATCCCCACTCTTTACTCCAAGCATAATAAGCGCCAGATGAAGCGAAGCTGTTCCTGAACTTAAGGCTGCTGAATGATCAACTCCACAATATTTAGCAATTGTCTTCTCAAATTCATCTACATTTGGTCCCAATGGTGCAATCCAATTTTGATCGAAAGCCTCATTAATATACTTCTGTTCACTCCCAGACATATGTGGAGAACTCAAATATATTCTACTATTATTAGGTTTCATTATAAGGTGTATAAGTATATTAATTAATCTTAGAAAATATTTTTAATTGATCACCAATCATTACTCTTTACGCTACAATAGATATTAGTTATATCACTGTTTTTAAAATCAATAACATATCGGTAACAAAGCCTCTGTTTTTGTAATAATCAAGATTAATTCTGATTTTATCAGGCCATATTACTTCATTGTAATACCTGATTGGATCAGATTGTTCGGCTAAAAGCTCTTCTTCGTTTTTATACTTTAATGAAGCTGGTCCTGTAATTCCGGGTCGAAGCTCAAGAATCTTTCTCTCTTCACCTTCTAATGCATTCATATATTCCGGAACATCTGGCCGCGGACCAACAAGACTCATTTCACCAATAAATACATTCCATAGTTCTGGAAGTTCATCTATCTTATATTTTCTTAAAATAGCCCCGAGGGGTGTAATTCTGTTTTCCCCTTTAACAGATATTGAATTACCTCCATGCCCCAGCCTCATACTTCTAAACTTATAGATCATAAATGGTTTCCCATAGCGTCCTGTTCTTTCCTGCTTAAAAAACACAGGTCCTGGCATTTTTACTTTTATCAGAATAGCAACTATTATAAAAACAGGAAATAGTATAATCATCCCAAAAAAGGTCGCAAAAATATCGATAAATCGTTTACTCATTGCTTAAACAGTTCTAACTATCTTTTTTTAGATTCCTCTACCTGTGTTTAATACCATGATGGTATTAATTAAATTCAGCTCATATCTTGAAGAAACTCAACTAGCAAATAATCATTCCTAAGCTCCTTTCGAATTACCAGATTAGTATTATTCGAATGAGCCCGCATTACCAATTGGTTATGCCTGGATATTGTTGACAAACATCTAAAATTCATATCCCATGATATTTTGTACATTAATTGATTCATGACACGTCCAATACCCTTACCCCTATAGCTATGATCAATAATACGTCCAACAAAACACTTCCTGGTAAAAAAGAAACGTAAGAAAAAATATCCTACAAGATGCTCCTTATCGAAAACTCCCATCATAATCAACGAATCATTCTTAAATTGCTTCTTTAGCGATGTCAAATCAAAACCATGCGGATTAAAATATTTTAAATCTTCTTTGCTTTGCGTATTAATTAGAGAATGTAACGATTCTACATCTGAAGGTAATAGTCGTCTATATAAATAAGGCTCAATACCGGATCTGTCTTTTAGCTTGTCATCAATTTCATTTAAGTCCTTGCGATAAAACAGAATAACTAACTTAGCATTAACAAACTCAATTACCTTCCAAACCCATTTTATGTGATGCTTTATGTAGACTAAAACAGCTTCCATCAGTCGTTATATTTTAATTGCATAATCCGGTTAAAGGTATTTAGTGTCCGTTTTTAAGAACTTCAAATATTTCAGAATATAATTCTCGATACCCACTCCATGAGTCCAGATAAAATACATCATTATGAAACAAAAATGTTAAGGTTGAATTATACTTCTTACTAATAGAAATATAGTACCTTATTATTTCAATTGCCTTTTCATTTGAGTATTGTTTCTTTAATGTGCCATCCATTATAATTAATGGGCGCTCTTTCAAAGTTAATTGCTTACGCTCCAAAATATCAAACACGTAAAATTCATCCCCGGTTCCACATCTAAATCCTTCTTTTAAAGCATAGCCCAAAGTACTGTCTAACTCCATCCCATTTGCTTCCCAAATACGAAAAGTTTCAGGGTTTTTAAATCGCAAATAATGTTGTCTTCCTTCTTTGATTTCAGCAGCAACTCTATTCTTAAGTATATTTTTCTCCTCTTCAAACCGATCTGCATTATTATATGTTGAGTATCCCGGATGAAAACCTACAATATGTCCTCTTTTATGAATTCGGGTCAGTATTCTTGCAAAGCTTTTTGAATTTAAATAGTGTTTGGTATCATAATTAATAGTAGAGTTGGATGACATAAAATAAAAGTGAGATTTTTCTCCAATTTCATCACTCTTATCCATAATAAAATCAAACGTATCATATGGATTTAATCCACTCTTTAGGTATTTACCTAAATGCTGAAACGTCAACTTAAACTGTCTTCTCTTAAGAATATCACCAATAATTATCCTTAATGTTCCCGGAAATAAGCGGTCAATATCGTGAGTAAAAACAGGTTTAATCTCCTTATTTTTTCTTTCACCTTTGTATCCGCTTTTCAGAAGACAAGCCCAAAGGAATTCTACATATTCATTAACCACCGGACGGTGCAAGAAATCATTCTTATAGGCTATACTCTCCTTATAATCAAACCTGTTGTAAGGATCTAAACTACCATTCACATATTCTTCCCATCGGGTAATCATAAAAAATGAAGATGCAAATATATCTATATCACATTCTATTTTATTTGTGTTGATAATACACTTTTTCCCACCATAAATAACCGGTAAATCAGCTTCAATAAGCAATTCATTTTGTACCCTGGTAACCTTTTCCGGAATTGCCTTTTCACATAAATAAGATAATTCTTTCGGATAGAATGAAAAAAACTGATCTTCAATCACGACAACATTGTCATTGACAAATATCTTATAATCAACAGAATTATCATCAATATCTATACTATAGCGTAAGCCCAAAAATTCTGAAAGTAAAGTATGAATTATGTACTTCCTCTCAATTAAATTATTATTTGGTATAGACACTTTAAGCATAAAACAAAATGTTGAGTAAAAAATGAATTTCGGAATATGACCTCCAACTACAGCTTCGCCTCCTCAGTCCCATAAAGGTGAGTCGAATAGTTGCTCCAGAAAGGTGCTCCCTTCTGTACTCTAAATTAAGATTAATTAAAGCGTTTGCTTTCTAAAATTGACAAATGTCACTTATTTTTTGCCTAATGCTTGGCTAGAGCTGATTAAAAACTAATTGATCCAATATTCAGCCTAAAATCAGGGGTTATCACTACTTCTGACCATCCACAACTGCAACCCATTCTTTATTGATTTTCAACAAATCAATATGGTGCATTCCTTTAGCATTCCAACCTTCTCCTGACTTCTTTATGATAGGTAAATCATCAACGAGTCGTTCTTTATAAGTTGAATCACTTAATTCATGAACCTGTATTCCATAAACCTGCATCCCATAATATGGATAGCAGTCCTGGGCAAAACGATAGATCTGCCCATCATCCAACAATACGCGGCCTGCATTTTGGGAATGATGCTTATTATCAGTCATAACCGGGCTCTTAGGGTGTTGATTCCAACCATATTCAAGGTTGTCAGATGAGTACAAGTATAAATTGTCTTCTCGATGAAGATTCACATACATCCACCACTTATTATTGTATCGAAAGATGGTTGGGTTGGTAAAATTATCTCC
This sequence comes from Carboxylicivirga sp., assembly GCF_982718395.1. Classification (NCBI taxonomy): domain Bacteria; kingdom Pseudomonadati; phylum Bacteroidota; class Bacteroidia; order Marinilabiliales; family Marinilabiliaceae; genus Carboxylicivirga; species Carboxylicivirga sp. The sequence goes on along the minus strand of NZ_CEXQWX010000155.1, from coordinate 2,949 downwards.
TTCCAGCAAATTACCGAGGTACTCCCATTCATTAGGAAAACTGATAGCCTTATACAAACGAATTGACTGATCTTCCATACTTTCCGGAACCATATAGTATTGATTTTCCCATTTAAAAACCAGCGGATAGGATATGTGAAAGGATTCGTTTATAATTACTTTCTGATATTTCCAGTTTATCAAATCATCGCTCTTTGCGTAAGCAATATCTCCCTGTGAATTAATCCTGTTTAAAACTTCAAAGAACATGTAGTAACTGCCACTTTCCTCAATAAAGAATGGATCTGCAACAAACACTGCATTAATATCGCTGACATCTCTTGCTGTCAGAACAGGTCCATCAGGGTCAATTGAGGGCTTCAGGTGAAAGGGTGTCTTGCCTTTATAAATTCCAATAGACCATGGTTCGTGATCTGGATTGGTGTAGGTATGATACAAATGACGAAGTGAATGATAAGGAAAAAACTTATAATGGATCGCCAGTGAAATGTAGATCAGCCCAATGGCAAGTATGAGAATAATTAATTTGATTGTATTTGGGATTGCTCTCATTTTATATCAGTTTTCACGACAGAAAATTAGAATTTCAAACTTATTATTTTACTCATAAAATAAGGCGAAGCAGCTTAATACTGCTTCACCTTTATGGTATCATCAATAGGTAATCTATTATTAGTAAGATTCTTCTATTTTATTATCGTACTCCATTAATCATCATCGTCGTCATCATCATCATCGTCCTTATCATCCTTATCATCGTCGTCATACTTGTATCTATAATACTTGTGTTTATCGAACTTTCGTTTTTTAAACTTACGCTTATGGTCGTGACAATCCCGATAATCGTAACAATCATCGAACAACGAACCATCTCCAGTCCACTTACCACCAACAAAGTACTCATTAACCATACTAATGATGCTGTGCAACTCACCCAGGCTATAACTTGAACTACCACCTCCAAGTACAACATTGGCTTCATCCAGAACATCCTGAACTGTCATACCATCAAAACCTGTTCCGTCCATAAAAACAAGATCACCTAAATTTTTTCTTGTCTTTGAGAAATTCTCATCATAAGCATCAAAGCCTACGTTTAAGGTTAATGCTACAACATGACCAGCAAAAACGTTTCTTAATCGACGCGTCGGATCAACATAATCTCTTCTCAAAGCTTGAGGTCTTCCTCCTGATGGAAGAAAATGTTTAACTGCTTCTGCAGAAGTAAGAGAAAGGGTATTATCTCCTCCAACCACTAAACCGTCTGGGAAAGCATCCGCAAAATTAACATCACGGTAAGCACCTGGATTATTACCTCTGGCAGGTGCGCCCCAGCCACCCGGAGTTTGTGTGCGGTAAGGTAAACACTCACATTCTTTCAAGCAATATTCAACGTAAACATTACTATATGTATAGTTCCTGCGATTATCGGTAGTTACCCACCAGTAGTCATTACGCGTATCACTTTGAACCCACACTTTAATATTAAATACTAAACACTCAGTATCCCATTGGTCACATACCTTAAATACAACTTTGTCTGATTGATCAACGTGGAACCATTTTTGGTAAGGGAAATTATCATAGTCATAATTAATATCTGGAGAACCTACAGGCCATGCATTGAAAGACAAGCGCTTGACTAAAAACCCTTCTGAAGCGTTAACGGTTACATATATACAGTCTTCGTCATTACTGACTGTTACCATAGCTGACTCAAAGAAAGGCCAGGTCATACCTTCTTCGCATACCTCAAAACTAACATCGTTCATTGCATATGCCCAATCGGGATCAGTCATTGTTGTCCAATCGTCAACGTGTCCGCTCTTAAGCAAGGCTTGATTATCCATTAACTTCTCTTCAACAACATCAACATCTTGTTGACAAGAAGTCACAAACAGTGTTGCCACCAACACAAATAGTAAATACTTGATCTTTCCTTTCATAACACTACAAGTTTTTTTGATATCACAATTGGCAGGCAAATTCCACAAAAGGGTTACAAAAGTCAAGGTGTTTATGACGAAAGCATGATATTCAATTATCAATAAACATAAATAGAAGATAAAAGTGTTACATACGACTCCTCAAACCATAATAACCTGATAACGTCTTTGTACAAATTAATAGAACATAACATTCCCTTAACGTTCCACTCTTTCCTGATTGCTTTATGATGGGTAATTCATCAACTAGTCGTTCTTTATAAGTTGAATTGTTTAATTCATAAATCTGCATACCGCAGTATGGATAACAGCCCTGGACAGCACAAAGCTCTGTTTATCAACCGACAACACACAACCTGCATTTTGCGATCAGGATGGGTGTACGTATGATGTAAATGACAAAGTGAATGATAGGGAAAAAACTTATAGTGGATCGCCAGTGAAATGCAAATCAGCTCAATGGCAAGTGTAAAAATAACTAATTTGATAGTATTTGGGATATCGCTTATTTCATGAGAGAATATTAGAATTTCAAACTTTTTATTGTCATTCATTTTTGCCAATCAATATATCTTAATGCATTTAAAATTATTACTTTACTTATAAAATAAGGTGAAGCAATTTAATACTGCTTCACCTTTTGGGTATCATCAATAGATAATCTATTATTAGCTAAGACTCTTCTATTTTATTATCGTATTCCATTAATCATCATCGTCGTCGTCATCGTCATCATCATCGTCATCGTCATCATCATCGTCGTCGTCATCATCGTCGTCATCGTCGTCACCATCATCATCGCCGTCATCACCGTCATCATCACCGTCATCACCGTCATCATCACCGTCATCATCGCCGTCATCATCATCGTCATCATCATTATGCCTACAATCTTTCCAACAATAATCCAGGTAAACATTGCTATAGGTATAGTTCCTTCTATTATCTGTAGTTACCCACCAGTAGTCATTACGCGTATCACTTTGAACCCACACTTTAATAT
>NZ_CEXQWX010000154.1:0-14190 GCF_982718395.1 Carboxylicivirga sp. | reverse complement strand
AAATAGTTTAACCTTTAGAAAACAAGTCTTTTAGGTTTTTAGACAATCTGACGGTTTCGGCTATGAAGCGTGGCGGATTTTCGGAATGGATTGTCCGTCCGATAGGACAGACAATTCGAGCCGGGAATCAGCTCGACCAAAACCGCACAGGCCTAGCCATGCTTTATGAGCCATTGTTGGGCGCTGGCATTTATTCATAATCCTCAATTCTAAATTTCTTTTGAATCTGCAATGTTTGCCCATCTTCTTTCTTTATGTTGATTAAGCTGTCGCAGAAATATATTCCTTTCGAATAATCAATAACAGAAGCACTTATAATAACTTTCTTGTTATTGTCCTGTAAGTCTTGACGTTTATGAATCTTTATTTTTTCATAGTCTTCTTTCTCAAGATAAAGCTTTACGATAGAGTCTGGCTGAATCAATATATCAACATAAGGTTTGTAAATCAGTTTATTATCTGATACTATTTTATATAATTCCACAAACCGTTTGTCAGCATTAGATGCAGTTTGTATATCAAGGGTGTCAAAATACATTTTTGTTTTTTCAACTAATGTATCAGGTTGATTATAATAGCTGGCGAACCTAAAAAAGCTGAAATATAAATCTCCAGTCAAAGTTTGCTTTGTCTTTGTAGTCTTGCATGAGCTAAAAAGGCACATAAATAAAACTAAAAAGGATAAAAGTCTGAATGGTATCATAAATACTTGAAATCTATTTGACATTTTTGCTAATTATTAAAATCTGCTACTACGTTTTTTTGCTTGCGCCCAACGTATGTATAAAGTGCAATGCACTATATATCGATTATACAATTCATTGTTTATATCACTATTAGACTGAGTCTTATATATTATTTCTGAACCAAGTGGTTATCTAGTTTTTGCAAAAAACTTTATTTAATAATGCCTTTAAATATCAATGTAAACTGCATATTATAATAGTAAATAATGCTGTACCACCCACCATCTCCATCCCCTCGCCTCACCTGGCAGGACAACTAATTTCCGAAAAATGTATACTAAAATAGGAATTCTGTTTAAACAGACAATCCGAAACAACCACTTTATTATCTGAATGCAATTAGGTCAATGAATTAAGAACTAAAATGGATCACTTTCCTCTATTACACCATCCATCAGGTAAATTGGTTGAAACAAGTGCAACAATCAATAATTGGTTGCTTATTGGATCGGGTCCATTAATGTTTAATCGTACTCCTTTATTTTGCAGTCATTTATGTGGGTATTCAGTCACCATCAATTAACGAAAAGTAACGATCAATGGGCGTTTTTTAATAAACAATTGGCAGATTGTGATGATGCATCGGCAGAATGTATTGACCGCTGATATTCTCAAATGAATCATTGCACTTGATCATTATATCTGTTCAACAGTAAGCCAACTCATCAGTATTGTACATGCAGCAATGCTATAAAACCAGTTATGGATTCATCTATTTTGCCCGTCGATCATTATAATTGGCCCTCTAATATTATCATTCGCCCCATTGATATAACTGAAACCCTATTCATGTATCTTTAAACAATAAAGGGGTACTTTTGAAGTACCCCCCTGCACCAAAGATGCCCTTTTATTAACCTGTATTACTAATTATTGCTTATTTCTTCTGTATCAATCGAAGAGCTTCGGTCAAAGCGACCTTTTAACTGATTATAAAGATTATTGGCGCCTGGCACGCCTGCTTTATCGGCAGCTTTTACCATGTTATAAACCATTAGTGCACTGGAGTAGGCTTCAGAACCAGCCAGCATTTGTGTATCGCGCACACGATCATACAAATAGCTTAATGGTGTCATCAGGTCTTCCAACTGTTCATATAGTTTTAAATCTTTGCTCATCTCTTCAGGATCAACATAAGATGGCAGTAAACTGCTATCGTTTTTAATGGCCGATTCCACATCATTAACAAAGATCTTATTGCGCTTGTCAATCTTAGGCAGTCGCTTGCGCTGATCGGGTGTTAAACCTGTTAAGAATGGCATCAGTTCGTTAATTTGTTGGATTAAATCAATCACTTGTCCAATGGTTTCTTCCGTTATCGTAACGGAAATCTGATTTTTTGAATCACTCATAATGTCTTTTCTTTTTGTGATAATATTTAGGTTATTTAAAAGTCCGCTATTTCAACGGCCTGTATTAGTTAATAGCAGAAAGCGAAAATCGTAACACCTTTTTGGACACTGAATTCCATTTGTATTGATCAATAGACTATTTAACCTGATAAACAGCCTTATTTTTTAGATGAATAACCGCCTCTTATTTAACAGATAATCATGATATTTTACCATTTCCTGATCAACACATTGGGTTAAATAATTAGTGCCAAGCAAGAGTTTAAATAAACACTAATGTGTCGCACCTTCTGTGTTTCATCATTTTGTTATTATTAATCGCAGGACTTCATCCTGCGCTTTTATGCATAGGCCTTTCAGGCCAGATTGAGAGCGACACTTAATAGTTCTGAAAGAACGGTACATGTTAGCATAGTCCGCCAGGACTATGGTAAATTGATAATGTAATTAAGGACTGTAAGTCCGACACATCTATGTTTAACTTTATAGGCTAAACATCTTGACTGAATTACTATTCCCACCTAATTTGCAACGCATTAAGCTTCAATTGGTATTAATTATTGCAAAATGAAAAGTGTTGTTTTACTTCTAAGTTGGCATTTGATAGTGCTATCCTCTGTGAATATTTCTAATGCTCAGGATATAGAGTTTAACACAGATGGTTTGTACCATGCCGAATTTTTCGATTACGTTTTCAGAGGACATTTTGAAAATATTGAAATAAAGCGTGAAGACATTGAGTTCCGGATGATTTTCGAACAGTATTTAAGAGCTTATGGAGGTCAATGCCCGGATTTTTTGCCACCAGATAAGGTCATGATTATGGAACAGGAGTGCGATGTATACGAAGTTAAGTATAATGTATACGGTGTTGAAACTGACAGGTATTGTATAAAGTGGAAATGGGTTCCGAGTGGCTTATATGCCCGTCCTGAATTATACAACGCTAAATTAAAGCTGGAGAGTACAATAAATCCTGATGTTATACGAAATACTATGAAACTTTTAACAGATCCTAATGCTATTGGTAACTCTGTGGATTTAGCTCATAAAGCAAAGGGCTTACAAATGGATTTGGGTCATATTTTCGCACGGAATACATGTAACAGTAAAGCATTAAGACAATTTGAGAAAAATCTGAGACTATTTGCACTCAACCAACCGGGAATTCGTATGAAGGGAGCAAGTAAGTATACCACAATGAAGAAAACAGGAGGCCCAACCGGAGTGCAGGATTTCAACAAATTGCTTAATGATTTAGTAACCGACCAGGCAAAAACATGGATGCTCAATCGCTACAAATCAGGGAGTATTTCTAACGTTTCTATTCTAAATAAAGATGCTTCAGGAAAGCCTTCAATAATAAAAGCAGATTATCTTTTTAGCGGATTGACAGGTGAATATAAAGGATGGGTAAAGGTAACATTTAACAAAGGCTTACCAGATGGTATTTACTTTTGGGATTTCCCAAACAATCGTAAAACACCAGGTAGCAGTATTGTGGCATCCTATGCATCTGGGAAATATAGTAAATAACTATATCAGAATGTGTATTCTACTATTTGAACTTTAAAGTTAGCTTTAAAAGCGGGAAGATACTTTCATCATGTGAATCATCCCGGCACTTCTATACTTCGTTAAGTTTTTTAGTTATCTATTGCCTGAAACCCATTGCTTAAAAGATTATTACTGTAATTAATCGGAATATCGAATTATACAATTTCAACGATTGCCCACTGACTAAAGACTAACGAACTATTATGATACAAACACTGTGATTTAAATCACTCAATTAATAAAGTAACCATATCCATTACGTAATTGCTTCATTTTTTAATAAGTTTGAGTGATAAATAGAATTATACCAAAAATACCACAAAATGATTGAAATAAATTGCCTCTTTTAAGTTTCTACTGCTTTATAAAATATCAACGTAGCTAAGGCTATGTATTCTTTTTATTCATTGTAGAAACTCAAAATAGAATAATTTATTTATCATCATTCTGTAATACATTTGGTATTAGCTTTAATCCTTTAAGCTTTATGAAATTAAAAACCAGGCACATATATATTGCTGCGTTATTAGGCGTGGTTGCAATTCTGCTATTGACGTTCCAGTCAGACGATGCGAACAGTAACATTGTAATAAAAGTTCAGAAAGGCACCTTCGAAGGTGTTGTATATGCTTCAGGACAATTACAGGCAAGCAGTTCAGTATCCATCAACGCTCCAAAAGAATTATCGGCTCCCGGTGTCAGGCTCGATGAAATAAAAATCACCTCACTTGTTGAGGAAGGCACTGCTGTTGATTCGGGAGGTTTTGTTGCCACTCTTGATCATGCAGCAGTTGAGGAGTTGAGAAAAGAAGCCAAGGAGGAGCTGGAAAAAGCATTGAGCACCTTACAGGATGCTAAAGTAGATACCGGTATAAACCTGAGCAACCTAAGGGATGAGCTGCTAAACATTAAAGTTACGCTTGAAGAAAAAGAGCTGATCGTTGAACAATCGAAATATGAAGCTCCATCGGAACAGCGAAAAGTAAAGCTGGATGTTGAACGGACCAAACGTGATTTAAAACAGAAAATAAGAAATTACGACCTCAAGGTACAACAGGAAAAGCATAAAATATTCAGGGCTTCTGATGAATACCGGAGAGAGCAGGAAAAACTCAATAACATCAACAAACTCTTTGATGCTTTAAATATCAAAGCACCAGCTCCCGGTATTGTGATTTATAGCTTCGACCGGATGGGTGGTAAAATAAAAACAGGCTCATCCATCAGCAGGTATTCACCACAAATAGCAGAACTGCCCGATTTAAGTACGATGATCTCCAAGACATTTATTAACGAAGTGGATGTCTCGAAAATTAAAGCTGGTCAGAAGGTTAAAGTGGGTGTTGATGCTTTTCCTGACAAGAAGTTCGACGGACAAGTCATTGCAGTAGCAAATATAGGACAGGTGATACCGGGCGGTAATTCAAAAGTCTTTGAGGTATCCATTCAAATCAACAAATATGATGCGGATTTAAAACCGGGAATGACAACCAGTAATGTTATTACCACCAACATGTCTGACGATGTTTTATTTGTTCCACTCGAAGCCATTTATACCGATGAAGAAAATGTATTTGTTTACCATCTGTCCAATAACTCCATCAGGAGAAAGCAGGTTGAAGTTGGCGATGAAAATGAAAACTTCGTTATAGTTAAGGGTGGTCTTAGCATAGATGATCAGGTTCTGCTTAACCAGCCCGAAGATGGTCAGACAATGCCGATTGAATACCTTAGTAAAGAGCAATAGGCATGAAAACAATCAAAAACCTGTACACACGATACATTCATGATGTGATGATTGCAGCTGAGGCCATCCAGTCCAACAAAGCCAAATCGCTTCTAACCGGTTTGGGTATCATGTTTGGAGTTGGAGCCGTTATCAGCATGCTGGCTATTGGTCGCGGCGCTCAGGCCGAGGTGCTGGAGCAGATTAAGATGATTGGTGCCAATAACATTATTATTACCCCCAATGTTGAAGCAAATAATAAAGGCGATGAAAATGGCAATATTAAGCAACTGAAAACATCCAGAGGACTGAGCCTGTCCGACATCAATGCGATCAATGCCATTATCCCATCCATACAGGCAACCAGTCCTGTCATTGAACAAAAAATGCATGCCCTGTACAACGGTAAAACAAAGCAGTATACACTTAACGGGGTCAGCTCTTCCTATTTTAAAGCGCTTAATATAGAATTATATAAAGGTCGTTTTTTTACCAACGAACAAACTTTAAAAGGAAGTGCTGTCTGTGTCCTGGGCTTTGATGCTTACCAGTTCTTTTTTAACAACACCAACCCCATTGGCAGCTATATTAAATGCGGACGGGAATGGTTAAAAGTCATTGGAGTCATCAACAAACGAAACACCACTAACGGAAGCCCCGGAGCCGATATTGGCGCCACCAATAATAAAATATTTGTACCGGCTCAAACCATGCTTATTCGTTACGATGACAAAAGCAAACTGAACCCCGAAGTGATGGAAAATATGACCAGAGGTGGCGCAGCATTTTTCGCAGGAGGTACTATTATCATGTCTGGTTCTACAAAAGCTCCATCTCAGCCAACCGCATCCGCCAAAACATCTCACCAGGTTGATAAGGTAATTGTGCAGGTGAAGAATACCGAACAACTTGAAACAACTGCATCTATAACTAAGCGAATGCTACTCAGGCGTCATGCACAACAAGAGGACTTTGTCATTACCATACCAGAGCTGTTATTGAAACAACAGCAAAAGACCAATGATATATTCAACATCGTACTGGGTGCCATTGCCGGCATTTCCCTTATTGTGGGTGGTATTGGTATTATGAATATCATGCTGGCATCAGTATGGGAACGCATTCGCGAGATTGGTACCCGCCAGGCCATTGGGGCAACGCAAAAAGATATTATCGTGCAGTTCCTTTCAGAATCTGTCCTAATCAGTATCACCGGTGGTGTTATTGGTATATTGCTTGGAGTTCTGCTCGCCTACCTGATTGAATTCAGTGCCGGTATAAAAACAATTATCACCTCTTTCTCAGTGATTATTGCCTTCTGCGTTTCGGTCTCTGTAGGAATAATATTTGGTTACCTTCCGGCCAAAAGAGCAGCTCAGCAAAACCCTGTTGATTCGTTAAGACATTAAAAACATGACTAAGCTTACAAATAGAATGAGACATATATTAATACTGATTCTGGCATTGAACACAGGATTAATGGCTCAAAACAAGCCCGATACGCAAACTATGCAATTAAACTTGCAGGAGATGATTGATCTGGCCAAATTACAATCCATTGCCAGTTTCAGATCTAAAAACATGTACCTTTCAAATTATTGGCAGTTCAGAAGCTACAAGGCCAGCTTGCTTCCGGCATTGCTTTTTTCGACCAATCCGTTTAATTATAACAGAGCGGTCAACGAAGAATATGATTTTGATGAAGGTATCTATAAATTTGTCCCTAACGAAACGCTCTCCTCTTCAGCCGACCTGTCAATCAGGCAAAATATTACAATGACCGGTGGGGCCCTTAATCTGACCTCATCATTCCGAAGGCTTGAAAACCTGAGTCCAAAAGAAGGCGTGTCCGGATCATCATATACCGCTATTCCGATTGAATTGCGGCTCTCGCAACCTCTTAATGGCTACAACGAATTTAAATGGCAGTCGAAATTAGCTCCCCTTGCCTTTGAAAAAGCGAAAAAGAGCTTTATCAAAGAGATGGAAGATTTATCAGAACAGGCTGTTGGTATCTTCTTCGGAACCATCAACGCAGAGATTGGACTGAATATAGCAACCACTAACCTGGCAAATGCGGATACCTTATATCGTATTGGTAAAGGGCGTTACCAGATCGGAACGATCACACAAAACGATTTGCTGGATCTGGAACTGACCTACCTGAATGCCAAGATGTCAAAAACGAAAGCTGAGATTGATCTGCAACGTGCGCGTAACCAAATCAATTCGTTTCTGGGTATCAGTAAAGAGATTAAAATAATCGCAATCATTCCTGATGAAATTCCTCAGCTGAAAATTGATGCCGATCAGGCTTTAAGTTTAGCAAAGGAAAATTCGCCAGAAATTCTTGGCTATGAAGAGCAACTGATTTCAGCTAACCAAAAAGTGGCTCGTAGCCGGTCGTCCAATGGACTAACAGCCGATCTGTCAGCAAACTTCGGTGTTAATAGCAATTCTGATACATTTAATGACTTGTACAATCCCCCCTATAATCAAAACCGTGGTGTTGGACTAACTCTTAAAACACCAATTGTCGATTGGGGTAACCGGAAAGGACAAATACAGATGGCAAAATCAGAAAGGCAGGTAACAGAAGCAACCATCAAACAATCGCTTATCGACTTTGAACAGAACATCATTATGCAGGTGCTTGAGTTTAATCTTCAGGAAGAACAGGTTGCTATTGCTGCCAAAGCCGATACTATTGCTCAAAAAGGCTTTGAGGTAACCAAACAGCGCTTTCTGATTGATAAAGTGGATGTGCTGAAACTCAATACTGCCCGTAATTCTTTGGAGAGTTCGAAGCGATCCTATATTGGCGCTCTGCAAACCTATTGGAGATCGTATTTTAATATTCGCAAAACCACTTTGTATGATTTTGAAAAAGGAATTTATCTGACCGAAGATTTTGACGCACTGCTTCAACCTTAACGCAAACATCCTGACATGCAACTTCAACGAAAATATATCATCATCATCGCTTTGCTCATCGCCTGCCTGGCATTTTTGTTCTGGCCGAAGAGTGAAAAGCATCAATTTGTAAGAGTACAAAAAGGATTATTCAGAACAACCATAACAGAAAAAGGGGAGATAAAAGCCAACGTTGCCGAGGATATTCTGGCTCCACATACCAATATCAAGAATGGTAGATACCTGCCTCCTATGGAAATCATCGAACTGGTACCGGAAGGAACTCTTGTTAAGAGAGGCGACAAAGTGGCGGTTCTTGATCCTTCGCAAATAATGCAGGTCATGAGTAACATTGAAATGAGAAGTTATGGTATTACTCAACAGATAGAACAAAGCCGCCTCGATTCCAGTCTCAGCCTGACAGAAGCACGCAGTGCAATCGAAAAGATAAAAGAACAACTGACTGATGCCCATTTACGAGTTGAGCAATCCATCTATGAGTCAAAAAGTGTCCAAAGGCAAGAACAGATTGCGCTTGAAAAAATCCAGCGTCAACTTAACAGCGAAATTCGTAATTACGATCAGAAAGAAAGGTCATTTAAAGCACAGATTGCCCGCGAGCAAGGGTATATCACAAGATACCTCAATCAAGCAGATGGTTACAAAAAGTTGATGCAACAAACAATCGTCAAAGCGCCATCTGAAGGAATGGTTATTTATGCGGATAAATTTGGTATCAAAACGAAAGTTGGATCAAATGTCAGTGGATGGCAGCCTGTCATCGCGACTCTTCCAGACCTACGTTATATGAACTCTATTATAATGGTTAAAGAAACCGATATCTCAAAAATCAAGATCGGCCAAAAAGTTGAACTCACTGTTGAAGCCCTGCCTGGACGTTCATTCACTGGTGAAGTGGTCAAAATTGCCAATATCGGACAAGAATTAGCAAATCAGTTTCAGATAGCCTTTCGTGTGGAGATAAAAGTGGAGGTTCCACAAAAAGAAGAACCTTTTGAGCTATTGCCCAATATGACATCAACCAATACAATTATAACAAAAGAATGGCCCGATGTACTGTTTATCGATAAAAAGGTCGTTCACCACGATGGCTCCGATAAATACGTGTATTTAAGAAAAGGCGGCACAATAAAAAAGAGAATCATTACAACAGGTGCCGAAAATGAGGAATTTGTCATTATCGAAGATGGATTGGATGTAGGTGATAAGGTTGTCATTGAATCATACGAGTAATTTCGAATCAATAAGTTATGTATTAAGGATCGAATCTTTATTAGCAAATTGTCAATAAAGATTCGATCCTTATTCCTTATATAGATATCCAACCAAACCATACTTTATACATTCTTTACTGACATTCCCCTTTTTGCCAATCTGTCACAATACCTGACAGAGTTATTCCTGTTTTTTCCACTTCACTGTCAATTTTGCACAAAAAACGGCACATTTTCATTTGGCACACCAATTGAAGAATAGCTCTCCGTGATTTTGAAATAATTTAAAAGAATAACAAGATAATTGCATAACAATGGGAAAAATTATTGGTATCGACTTAGGAACAACCAACTCTTGTGTTTCTGTAATGGAAGGAAACGAGCCGGTTGTGATTCCAAACAGTGAAGGAAAAAGAACAACTCCATCGATTGTTGCTTTTGTAGAAGGTGGCGAGCGTAAAGTAGGTGACCCTGCAAAACGCCAGGCCATCACTAATCCACATAAAACTATTTACTCGATTAAGCGCTTCATGGGCTCTATGTATGATGAGATTCCAAACGAAGTAACACGTGTACCTTATGATGTTGTTAAAGGTGACAATAACACGCCTCGTGTAAAAATCGATGACCGTTTATATTCAGCTCAGGAGATTTCAGCTATGACTCTTCAAAAAATGAAGAAAACTGCTGAAGATTACCTTGGACAGGAAGTAACAGAAGCTGTAATTACAGTACCTGCATACTTTAACGATGCTCAGCGTCAGGCTACAAAAGAAGCAGGTGAGATTGCCGGTTTGAAAGTGAGCCGTATCATCAACGAGCCAACAGCTGCTTCGTTAGCATATGGCTTGGACAAGATGGATAAAGATATGAAAGTAGCAGTATTCGACCTTGGTGGTGGTACTTTCGATATCTCAGTTCTTGAGTTAGGTGATGGTGTTTTCGAAGTAAAATCAACTAACGGTGATACTCACCTTGGTGGTGACGACTTTGATGATGTAATCATTAACTGGTTGGCTGATGAGTTCATGAAAGATGAAAACATCGACCTGCGTAAAGACCCAATGGCACTTCAGCGTTTGAAAGATGCTGCAGAAAAAGCAAAGATCGAGTTATCTTCGTCAACAAGTACAGAGATCAACTTACCATATATCATGCCGGTTGACGGTATTCCAAAACACTTGGTACGTTCATTGTCACGTGCTCAGTTCGAGCAATTGTCTGACAAGCTAATCCAGCGCACTTTGGAACCTTGTAAAGTAGCATTGAATGATGCAGGTTTAACACCGTCTGACATTGATGAAGTAATCCTTGTTGGTGGTTCAACACGTATCCCTGCTATTCAGAAGATTGTTGAGGATTTCTTTAAAAAGGCTCCTTCTAAAGGTGTAAACCCTGACGAAGTGGTTGCAGTAGGTGCAGCTATTCAAGGTGGTGTATTAACAGGAGAAGTTAAAGACGTACTTCTATTGGATGTTACTCCGCTTTCATTAGGTATTGAAACAATGGGTGGTGTAATGACTAAGTTGATCGAAGCTAATACTACGATTCCAACTAAAAAGTCAGAAACATTTACAACTGCTGTTGATAATCAGCCTTCTGTTGAAATTCACGTATTGCAAGGTGAGCGCTCAATGGCTAACGACAACAAAACAATTGGTCGTTTTCACTTAGACGGAATTCCACCAGCACCACGTGCAACACCACAAATCGAGGTAACTTTCGACATCGATGCGAACGGTATCTTACACGTAACTGCTAAAGATAAAGCAACTGGTAAAGAACAAAGTATCCGTATTGAGGCTTCTTCTGGTCTTTCTGATGATGAAATCAAGCGTATGAAGGATGAAGCTGAAGCAAATGCTGACGCTGATAAGCAAGCTAAAGAAAAGATTGATAAGCTGAACGGAGCTGACAGTATGATTTTCCAAACTGAAAAGCAATTGAAAGAGTTTGGTGACAAATTGCCAGCAGACAAGAAGCAACCAATCGAAGCTGCTTTGGAAAAATTGAAAGAAGCACATAAAGCTCAGGATATAGAAGCTATTGATGCTGCTACTAATGAGTTGAATACTGTATTCCAGGCTGCATCTCAAGAGATGTACAATGCCAGTCAGCAGGCAGGTGGTCAGCCAGGACCTGACGCAGGTGCTCAACCAGGACCAGATGCAGGCGCTCAACAAAGCAAAGATGACGAGGTAACTGATGTTGACTTCGAAGAAGTGAAGTAATTATCACTGACATATACAATTAATTAGAAAGTCTCCTTTTTTAAGGGGACTTTTTTTGTAAAAGTCTGCAATTCGCTAAGCGCATCTAAACGCTAAGCGGATTCTTTAAGATTATTCATTAACTTTGATGTATGACAAAATTAATGCAAGACATATTGAAGCTCAGTGCATCGGAACGTATTCTTATGGCTGAAGCAATCTGGGATAGCGTAACGGATAAGGAAAATCTTATTGAGCTGTCAGATGAAGATAAATTGTTGTTAGATGAAAGGCTTAATGCGCATATTTCAAACCCGGAAGAAGGAAGTAGTTGGGATGAAGTAAAGAAACGTACCAATAAGCTGTTATAATGTTAAAACTCATCATTAAACCTCAAGCTGAGGAAGATGTAAAAGAAGCAGCTAAATGGTACAATACAGCAAGAGAAGGCCTTGGTAATGACTTTTTACTTGCACTTGAAGCTAAACTTAATGCTATTTCCAGAAATCCTGAAGCGTTTCAATTAGTTTATAAAAAGGTTAGAAGGGCATTAACAGATCGTTTCCCTTACGGCATTTTCTTTATTGTAGAAAACAACAAGGTATTTGTTATTGCAATAATACACACCTGTAGAAACCCCAAAGTTTGGAGAAAAAGAAAGTGATTCAATATTAATACCGTTTAATATTGAAATTTACTCAACTATTTTACTCCATTTATAATTGATATTTAAAGTTCTAATTAAAATTACAAGGGTGAGTAAGTTTTCAGTTCCTAAACAACAGTTACTTCAAAAGGTTACTTTCAGACAGATGCTTCTCTTTCCCTGAATCATCAAAAGTTTTTATATTTTTGAAGCCTGTTGCTAAAATGATAGTAACAACTAATGAGTATTCAATTGCTCATCACTAACACCTTTAATTGAAAGTAACTGATTATGAAGATGAAATTATTCCTTCTTCCATTTTTAATGTTTGTTTTAAGCCTGTCTGCAACAGCACAAACCGATGTGTTTGGCAATCGAATTCCATCAAAGAAACCTAAAGTTGCTCCTATCCCGCCCCATTACAACCAGACTGATGCCCAAGGAGTAAAACAAGGAACATGGGAAAAAAGATACACAGATGGATCTCCATTATATAAGGCTACATTTAAAAACGGCAAACCTGTTGGAAAATATACTCGCTTCTACCCTAACGGAAAAATGAGCCTGGAAATTATATATGATGAGCAAGGGGAAATTGGTAATGCCAGATTATTTGATGACGAAGGCAAGATGTCATCAAGCGGCCAATATAACGGTAAATTAAAAATTGGCACATGGACGTATTACAATGCTAAAGAAAAGGTTTTAGCAACAGAAAAGTTTGTCAACGGTAAATCACATGGTCAATACAAGGTCTTCTATCCGGGCGGTCAGGTGGCCGAGATCGTTCATTGGCAGAACGGTAAGAAGAATGGTGATTGGTTAAAGTACTTTGAAAACGGAGCACCATTGTTGAAAGCACATTATCAAAATGACCAGTTACAAGGCAAATACCTTTATTATTTTAAAAATGGTCAATTGGAAATTGACGCTAATTACACAAATAATCAGGAAGATGGTCAGTGGATATTTTATCATGCCGATGGTAAAGTCAACTACAAGTTGAAATACAAAAACGGAACATTATTAAATCCTGAAGTGTTAGAGAAAAGAAGACAGCAGGAGCAAGCTGAATTTGAGAAAAGAAAAGACAGCCTGAAAGACCCTGAGAAGATGCGTAATAACCCTGACTTATATATGAGAGCTTATTAATGAGATATCTAATAGCCATATTATTGTCCGTATTTAGCTTTGTTCTTTCAAAAGGGCAAGATGGCTATTTTGTTTCTTTTACTGATAAAGATGACACCCCCTATTCTATCAATAACCCTGAAGAATTTCTTTCACAACGTGCTATCGAACGAAGAGCAAAACAAAACATTGATATTACTCTGGATGATTTACCTGTCAATCCCAGTTATGTTGACAGCTTAAGCAAACTTGGAATCGATGTGCGCCACACCACCAAATGGTTTAATGGGGCAATTGTATTTTCAGATAACAGTAACCTGATGGATACGCTCAACCGCGTTTCCTTTGTTGCTTCAGTTGAAAAAACCAAACCTATCAATAGCTTCCGAAACATTCAAAAATCAGAGCCGCTATTTCCAATACTTAAAAGCACTTCATTAAACACATATGGTGAAGCCTGGACACAAATAAGCACAGCTAACGGACATTTCTTGCATGAACAGGGATACACTGGTTCGGGTATGCATATTGCCGTAATTGATGCAGGTTTTTATAATGTAAATAGCCTGCCACTTTTTCAGCACCTTTGGGATAATGATCAGATTTTAGGCACTAAAGATTTTGTCAGTCCAACATCTGATATTTTTACTCAGCATAACCATGGTATGAATGTA